>NZ_JCANTV010000010.1:0-174542 GCF_059568665.1 Pseudodesulfovibrio halophilus DSM 5663
ACACTGGTCGCCCCTCCCGCAGGGGCGTGGACCTGACGCAGGCTCCACCTAAACCGGCGGTCCAAAGTTTAGGTGAAAGCGCACTTCACATTTTTTTTCCGTGCCCTTTCAGGTTACCTCCCGGCAATTCCAGCTGGCTTCGTATAAGCCCAGCGCAGTCTCGTGTCCGTTATGTGTCCGCTCAGATTTCGACACCATGCTAACCTTTTGAAATCATACACCCCATGCACATGATGCACAGACAGTAAAATCGAAGCGTGACGGCGAAAAAAGTCCTGTATTTCTAGGCTATAGGGTGTTTTTAGGAAGGGGTGGTGGACTGAATGGCATTCAAGAGGTCGTCAGTTCGATTCTGTCCAGCTCCACCACCATATTTTCTTAAGAAAAAGGACCGTTTAGCTTGGTAGGCTAGGCGGCCCTTTTCCTTTTGGTGGTGAACCGGATGGTCAACCGGTTGTTGACCAAAGAGTTTAAGATCACAGATTAAAGGCGTGTATGAGCTGTGTTTGAGGGGGTGTGAGGTGGGATTGGCTTTAGCCAGTGCTTAGTGGTGATTTTTCGGAGTGCGATAATTTTGCGCCTCCTGCCCGTTTTGGGGGGTGGGGCAGGGTTGGCCAGGGATTTCGTAAATGCTCAGGATTGGGGTTTTTGCGCGAACTATGGGGATGGGTAAGGGAGGCTATGTAGCTTCGATGGTGAGTGGAAGAGTACTTGACTTCTAGTCAAGCGGTCAACACACAAGCTGTAATTCCAATCTTGGTCTTGTAGTATTCATAGCAGTGGTCACGATTCTTCTTTGGAGCCATCTATGATCCAAAGAATGACAAGCCGTCCAATTACGTACAGACCCAACAAAGGAAGCATCCCTAATAGCCCATAATAGTACAGTGCTGTGTTTAGATTTCGTTTGAATGAAGCAGACTTTGCACGAGATATCTGAGTCTCAATGCACAAGTTCATTTCTTTAAATATGGGTTTGAAGTTAATGGATTTATAGTCTCTAGCAATGATAGGAAGAATATCTAACCGGTCTGCAGGCACTGTTCCCAACATTGAATTTTTTGCATACCGCCCATTCGGATATTCAGCGTGTTCGACGTACGCTTTGCGGTTAAACGCAGGATAGTTTTCTTGCACTTTGTCGAGCATTTTGTTTTTGGCTACTTCATAGCATCCTGCACCGACTCCCCACCCTCTATAATTTTTGAATTCAGGCACAGCAAGAAATGAAACACCAACTAACCATGCAACTGTCAAACATAATAACAGTCGATGCCAACCCGAAAGTTTTTCCCTCTTTACGATTGTGTTTGCATGATCGCTGGCTTCATTCTTCTGCAATTTCGATTTTTGCTTGGCATCAAAAAAATTAGGTTTGGGTTGTCTCACTTTCTTTGCAATTCCATAGACGAGAGCAGTGGCTGCAATACCGGCAATAGTTTTAGACAGAGCTACATTGCCAGGTGGGGTGCGGTTTGCCATGAGACCAACAATTGCAATGGCGGCTATGCCGTTTATTGCACCAATACTCAGAGCAATCCACAATTGGCGGCACCACCAGCCAGCATAATAGGCAATGAGTAGTAGTGGATCAACCAAACCTACTGCAACCATTAGGAGAAAACCTACGATTTCTTGCATTGGAAACTCTTGAGCATTGTTGGCGTTTTCTATAAACCTTGCCAGAAATTAATTCAACAATAAATTCACTTAGAATTGAGGTATATTGAGCGTTGAAATAGTTCGGATTAGCACCAAAAATTGGTCAACCATCCGGTCAACCAAACGCCTTCAACACACCTCCAACACCACAGATTTCCTGTTGATATCAAAGTAAAAAGTCAAAGTATTTCAAAGCTTGCACGCCTGTCGTCATGCATGGCATTCAAAAGGTCGTCAGTTCGATTCTGTCCAGCTCCACCAATTTTCTTTAAAGGCTTAGAAGGTTTTCCTTCTAAGCCTTTTTTCGTGGAATATGCAAAAGGTTATATAAATAGTTCGAGTTGAAGCAGGGACTCTCAAAAAGATGTCAAGAGCAAGTTAGAGAAATTTGATTGTATTTCATAGACCATAGCCTGCATTCCGCCGACACGAAGGTGTACTTCACCGACACCGCCGTGTTTCAGTGATTTTCTCCGAAAAGGTAGGTTCTTCGCAAAGAAACGAACAGCCCTATGGTTAAAAGGAGAATTGAAATGACAAATGATTGGGTACAGCACATCGGTGACGACCTGCTCGTTTATGGTATGCCGAAGCGGATGGTCGGAGTTTCAACACAAGAGAGCTTGGCAAAGTTCAAGATATCTGAAGCTGAGTACGTAAGGAATGATCGGGCCAACAAGTTTGATCACAAGGGAGATTATTACTGGACGGTTCATCCAAAACCAAAAGCATGTGAGAAGTGTCAGTCTATGGCTGGCAAGGAATTCATGGAAGAGCCGGACCGTCCTCATCCGAATTGTAAATGCTAGATAAAAAAGCATCCGTTGCGGAAACAGAAACGGTATATTAATAGTTCTTTAAGTGGTCATGAGTGGCACCGGTTCAAAGGGGGAAAACACGTTCATATCGATTGAAGGGGGGCGGAGTCACAACTGGGGTTTGGATTGAAGTTAACGTTGACTCCAAAGAGAATATTGCCTGTCGCCCTCAAGCTTCTCACACGATCAATTTGACTGCCGATGAGGATCCCCCTGTAACATGGACAATTCGATTGCTGGCTCACGGTTCAGACAATATCCAAGTTGACTACACGATAATTTATGAGGATTGGGATGGTTAACAGGTTTGCTTGTTTCTCTTTGACTCTTTTTCTTATGCTTGTTTGTGGGATGCAGGCACTCGCATGCGACCTTCGTCTTTCCTGTGAAGATGTTAAGGGAATTGTAGTAAGTAAAGGAACAGACCATTTTTCTGGTGGAAAGGAGAAAACAGTCTTTGTGGCATGCATTGATGTGGATGCCACAAAAAGCCATCTGAAAGAACTCATTACAAACTGTTTTCACGATTTCATTACAGTGCGAAGAGGGGAAACAACCATTGTAGTTCCCAAGGAGGAGTTTCCTCCTGGTGGGCATTGGTTTTGTGTCGTGCGTTCAACACCAGAAGAGGCACTGGATACAGCCATGAGCCTTTGTCCTGAGAAGGTCAAAAGCTATCTTCCGTAAATACAACTTGGACACCTTCCCTCAGGCGCAAATCACGGCTTTTTGCCAAAAAGAGGTGTCATGTCTTGGAAATTAGTAGTGATTTCTAGGAATACAAGGCTAGCGTCTAGCATGGCATTCAAGAGGTCGTCAGCTCCATTCTGTCCAACTCCACCAAATTCAGCGTCGCAGCCAGCTTGTGTCGAAGGAACAGTATTCAAAGAAAGAATTCTGCCTGCCCAAGACTTGGTTTATCCGCCGAGATCCTCTTTCCAAATGCGTGCCGATGGTAAGTCGGTATGTCTGGAACCACTCGAAAGGTCGTTCGAGTTATGAATTCCCACTTCAACTCGCAGAGCCTTCGGTTACATAGTTACGATGAATCGGGAATGAAGGCGGCGTGCAAGTGAAGCATAGTTTTCATCGTCTATAGGCAAGTCCTGCATACATGGCGTGCAAACCCTCTTAACAACAGGCAGCCTGCCGGAACCCTTTGACGGGATTCGGCTATATCGGTAAGGCAGAATAGAGTATCCTTATCCGGTGATGCCGATGTGCAAGCACAAGGAGGTCCGATGCACGCGCATGCGCTTGTGGCGCTTTCCGTGGTTCTGCTCGTGGGAATCGTCTGTCAGCTGGTCGCCTGGCGGGTGAAGCTGCCTGCGATTCTCTTTCTGCTCCTCAGCGGCATCGTGCTCGGGCCGGGGGTCGGATTCCTGAATCCGGATCAGCTGTTCGGCGACCTGCTGTTCCCGTTCATCTCGCTGGCGGTCGCGATAATCCTCTTTGAAGGCAGCCTGACCCTCAAACTTCACGACATTCCGGGTCTGGAAAAGGTCATACGCAACATGATCACGCTCGGCGTCGTGGTGACGCTGCTCGTCACCGCCGTCGGTACGAAGTATCTCATGGGGCTCTCGTGGGAGGTCTCGTTCCTGTTCGGCGCGCTCATGGTGGTCACCGGACCTACCGTCATCGTGCCCATGCTGCGGACTGTGCGGCCAAAAGAGAGTGTGTCGCACATCCTGCGGTGGGAGGGTATTCTCATCGATCCCATCGGCGCGACGCTGGCGGTGCTCGTGTTCCAGTTCATTGTGGCCGGCAGCCTTCAGAGCGGCATCGCCGGGATGCTGGCGGTCTTCGGGAGAATCCTTCTCATTGGCGGTGTGCTCGGATCGATCGGCGGGTATCTTTTCGGCGTGGTGCTTCGCAAGCACTGGATTCCGCACTATTTGCACAACTACGCGGCGCTGGCCCTCGTTTGCGCGATCTTCGCCATCTCGGAAACGCTGGAAGCCGAATCCGGACTGCTGTCCGTAACGGTCATGGGCGTGTGGCTTGCCAACACCAAGGGAGTGGAGCTCGACGAGATTCTCGACTTCAAGGAGCACCTGAGCGTGGTGCTGATCTCCATGCTGTTCATCCTCCTCGCGGCGCGGATGGAGCTGGCGGAGTTCACGGCTCTAGGCTGGCCCGCGCTGGCCCTGTTCGCGGTGATCCAGTTCATCTCGAGACCGTTGGCGGCGCAGGCCTCGGCCTTCGGCTCGCGGCTGTCCATGGCGGAACGACATTTTCTGGCATGGATCGCGCCTCGGGGCATCATCGCTGCCGCCATATCGGCGCTGTTCGCCATCAAACTCGGGGAACTGGGATATGCCGAGGCTTCCAAGCTCGTGCCGCTGACTTTCATGGTAATCGTGGGGACGGTGCTGTTGCAGAGTGCCACCGCCCGCCCCATCGCCAAGTTGCTCAAGGTCGCTGAGCCGGAGCCCAAGGGCTTCCTTATCGTAGGCGCGGACCTCGTGGCTCGGACCATCGCTCTTGAGTTGCAGGAGAACGGGTTCCGGGTGCAGCTGGCGGATCAGAACTGGGACAATGTCGTCACGGCCAGAATGGAGGGGCTGCGCGCGTACTGGGGCAACCCGGCCTCGGAGCACGCGGAGCGGCACCTGAGCCTTGTCGGCATAGGGAGGTTGCTCGCGTTGAGCCCCGGCCGGGAGCTCAACGCGCTTGCGGCACAGCAGTACCGGATGGAGTTCGGGGCCGCCAACGTGTTCGCCATTCGCCTGCCTAGCGAAGAGGGGCCGGAGGACGAAGCCAAGACCACCATTCGGTCCGGCGGGCGACAACTGTTCGGCGAGGGCGTCACGTACCAGAAGCTGCGAAAAATGCTGGAGAGCGGGGCCGAATTGAAAACCACGCCACTGACGGAACAGTTCACCTTCAAGGACTACGTCGAGCAATGCGAGGAGGAGCGGATTCCGCTCTTCGCCATCGCCCCTGGCGGCAATATCCGTTTGTTCACCGCGGACAGTGAGTTCGAACCAAAGGCGGAATGGCGGATCATCGGCACCGCTTCCTGCGCGCCGATTCCCCGCTCCGACGGAAAGCAGGCAGCCGTCGGCCGCAACGAGGAGGCCGAAGGGAGCTGATCAGTTCCCGGCTAGGTCCGAGCATTCCTGCATGGTCAGGGGCCGTCCCGTGCGGCAGGAGTGGGCTCCGATGCGTTCCAATAGGTCGTCGGCATCGCCCCCCGTTTTTTCGCCCAATACCGCCCTCAGCAGCGAGCGGCCGCTCTTTGCGCTGAACCCGAAGCGCCGTGATCCGCGCACGGACTCCGGTGCGTACGGCTCGAAGAGGCTCGTGTCGCGCGCCATGCCGTGCAGATGCACCCCGCTTTCGCAGGCAAAGATGTCGTTTCCCACCATCGCCTTGTTCCGAGGCACCGGCAGGTCTGCAAGTTGGGCGATGCGGGCGCAGAGCGGGGCGACACCTTCCATGCGGTAGTTCCCTGACGTCTCGATCAATTCGAAATACCCGGCCAGTTCTTCCGTGGCGGCGAGGCCGGAGCGCTCGCCGATTCCGAGCAGGCTCCCGTCCGCCCAGTCCGCGCCGGCATCCAGCGCGGCAACGGCGTTGGCCGTGCCCATGCCGAAGTCGTCGTGACAGTGCACGGCGATGTCGATGACCAGCCGTTCCCGTAACGCGGAGACCGCCTTCATTGCTTTGACCGGGGTCCAGATGCCCACGGTATCCGACAGGCGAACCCGAAACGCCCCTGCATTTTCGGCTGCGAGCGCCAGCTTGCGCAGCCATTTTGCGTCGGCTCGGGATGCGTCCTCGAGTCCGATGGACACTTCCATACCGTAGCTGCGTGCCAGCGAGACAACCGCCTTCATGCGGCCTGTCAGTGCCCGGCGAGAGATGTCGAGGCGCTTGCGCCGATGGTCGTCCGAGGCCGGGACGCCGATATTGATGCGTCCGGCACCGATGCGCGCGGCTTCGATCACGTCCGATTCCCGGCAGCGGCTCCAGACGGAGATGGCGGAACCTCCTAGCTTGCGTCCCGACCAACGGCAAAGTGCTTCCAGTTCTTCAAGGCCTGCCCAGCCCACTTCGATTTCGTCCACGCCCATGCCGGAGAGACCCATGACCACGGTCTGGCGGTCCTCAAGTCCCATGCGGACCCCGAACATCTGTGCCCCTTCGCGGAGTGTGGTGTCTATGAGCATGTCGCCTCCTGCTTTTTGGTGTTGCACGCACTAGCGGGAGGCAACTTTGGTGCCATTGGGGTCCCGAAGACTAATGTCCCGATTTCAATGGGTTTGTCTTTGCGTCGCACAGGCGATCTTCAATCCACGGAAGTGTAGGATTCTACGATTTCGTGGATTCACGAGTGTTGCGACCTACAAAAACGGCGGAAGCAACCAATAAAGATTTTTGAGTGTTAAGTCTTTAATTGCAGCTAATTAGCTAGTTATGTCGCTGGTGGCACGCCGGTTGCCAATAGAGGGGCAGGCTTTCAACACGACAACCCTTTGAGACGAAGGAGATCCCTGATGAGAAAGGTAGCCATCTACGGAAAAGGCGGCATCGGTAAATCCACCACCACGCAGAACACGGTGGCAGGCCTTGCGGAAATGGGCCGTCAGGTAATGGTCGTGGGGTGCGACCCCAAGGCCGACTCCACCCGGCTGCTGCTCGGCGGGCTGGCCCAGAAATCCGTTCTGGATACCCTTCGCGAAGAAGGGGAGGACGTCGAACTGGAGGATATCCGCAAGAAGGGTTTCGGCGGCTCGTGGAGTGTTGAGTCAGGCGGCCCCGAGCCGGGCGTCGGCTGTGCCGGCCGTGGCATCATCACTTCCATCAACATGCTGGAATCCCTCGGCGCCTACGAGGAGGACGAGAAGCTCGACTACGCATTCTACGATGTCCTCGGCGACGTCGTCTGCGGCGGCTTTGCCATGCCTATTCGCGACGGCAAGGCGGAGGAGATCTACATCGTCTGCTCCGGCGAGATGATGGCCATGTATGCGGCCAACAACATCTGCAAGGGCATCATGAAATATGCGCAGTCCGGCGGCGTTCGCCTCGGCGGGCTGATCTGCAACTCCCGTAACGTGGACAACGAAAAGGAGATGATCGAGGAGCTGGCCCGCAGGCTCGGCACCCAGATGATCTACTTCGTCCCCCGCGACAACGACGTGCAGCGTGCGGAGATCAACCGCAAGACCGTCATAGAATGGAAGGGCGAAGCGCCTCAGGCCGATGTCTACCGTGGATTGGCAAAGGCCATCGATGAAAACGAGATGTTCGTGGTCCCGACCCCGCTGGAGATCGAAGACCTTGAGCAGCTGCTGCTCGACTACGGCATCCTGGAAGCCTAGCAACACGAATTTCAAGGAGAAACACCCATGTCCATGATCATGATCCGAGCCATCGTGCGTCCCGAAAAAGCCGATGACGTACTGGCCGCCCTGATGGATGCCGGATTCCCGGCCGTGACCAAGTATTCCGTTGCCGGTCGCGGCAAGCAGCGCGGCATCAAGATAGGCGAAGTCACCTACGACGAGATTCCCAAGACCATGCTCATGAGCGTGGTCCCCGAAGTCGACCGCGACTTCGTCCTCGACACCATCATGAAGGCCGCCCGCTCCGGAACCAAGGGAGCCTTCGGCGACGGCAAGATATTCATCTCCGACGTGGAGGACGTCTTCACCATCTCTTCCGGCGTGAAGGAAACCGCCATGGCGGCCGAGGGGGTTCCCGCATGAAGGAGATCATCGCGGTCGTACGCATGAACATGATGAACCGGACCAAGGCCGCCCTGACCGAAGCCGGAGTGGACGCCTTCTTCGCCAACGAGGCGCAGGGGCGCGGTCAGGGCTTCGCCAACCTCATGCTCCTCGAAGGCGCCGAGCGCGGCTACGAGGAGGCGGTCGAGCACCTCGGCGGCAAGGGCAAGCTGTATCCCAAGCGCATCCTCACCGTGGTGGTCCCGGAGAACGAGGTCGACGGCATCGTCGAAACCATCATCGAGACCAACAGGACCGGCAAGCCCGGCGACGGCAAAATCTGGGTCCTTCCCGTTAAGGACGCCGTCAGGGTCCGCACCGGCGAAAGCGGCATCAAATCCATAAGCTGATCATTCAGCAAAGGAGATATCCATGGCGACCAAGAACAAGACGGTGCACTGGGATCCCGCCGAGATAAAGGAGGAATTGCTCAGCAAGTACCCTCCCAAGGTGGCGAGAAAGCGCGCCAAGCAGATCCTCATAAACGAGGCCGAGGGCAGCGAAACGCCCGAGATCACGGCCAACGTGCGCACCGTGCCCGGCATCATCACTATGCGCGGCTGCACCTACGCGGGCTGCAAGGGCGTCATCATGGGCCCCACCCGCGATATCGTGAACATCACCCACGGCCCCATCGGCTGCGGGTTCTATTCCTGGCTCACCCGCCGGAACCAGACCGACGTGTCAGACCCGGATGCCGAAAACTACATGATGTATTCCTTCTCCACGGACATGCAGGACGAGGACATCATCTTCGGCGGGGAAAAGAAGCTGGAGGCGGCCATTCAGGAAGCCTACGACCTGTTTCATCCCAAGGGCATCTGCGTGTTCGCCACCTGCCCGGTAGGCCTGATCGGCGACGACATCCACGCCGTCTGCAAAAAGATGCGCGAGAAGCTCGGCGACTGCAACATCTTCGCCTTCTCGTGCGAGGGATACAAGGGCGTGAGCCAGTCCGCCGGTCACCACATCGCCAACAACCAGGTCTTCCGCTACCTCGTTGGCGAAAAAGAGGAGCCGGTGAAGGGCGAGTACAAGATCAACCTGCTGGGCGAGTACAACATCGGCGGCGACGGTTTCGAGATCGACCGCATCCTGAACAAGTGCGGCGTCACCAATGTGGCCACCTTTTCGGGCAACTCCACCTACGAGCAGTTCGCCTCGGCCCAGCACGCGGACCTGTCCTGCGTCATGTGTCACCGTTCCATCAACTACGTGGCGGACATGCTGGAGACAAAATACGGCATTCCGTGGATCAAGGTGAACTTCATCGGCGCCGAGGCCACCGCCAAGTCCCTGCGCAAGATCGGCCAGTATTTCGAGGACAAGGAGCTCATGGAGCGCATCGAAAAGGTCATCGCCGAGGAGATGCCCGATGTGGAAGCCATGCGCGACGAGGTGTTGCCGCACACCACCGGCAAGACCGCCATGCTCTTCGTAGGCGGTTCCCGCGCGCATCACTATCAGGAGCTCTTCAGGGAGATGGGCATGAAGACCCTCTCGGCCGGGTACGAGTTCGCGCACCGCGACGACTACGAAGGCCGGGAAGTCCTGCCGAACCTCAAGGTTGATGCGGACTCCCGCAACATCGAGGAGATCGAGGTGGCGCCGGACGAGAAGTTCTACAAGCCGCGCAAGACCGACGAGCAGACCCGCAGGCTGGAAGAGGCCGGGTTCCGCTTCAGGGACTACGACGGAATGCTGCCCGACATGGATCATCGCACCATCGTGGTGGACGACCTGAACCAGTACGAGGCCGAAAAGCTGGTGGAGATCATGAAGCCTGACCTGTTCTGCGCGGGCATCAAGGAGAAGTACTCCATCCAGAAGCTGGGCGTGCCCATGAAGCAGCTGCACAGCTACGACTCGGGCGGCCCCTATGCCGGATTCCGCGGTGCGATCAACTTCTACAAGGAGATCGACCGCCTCGTCACCAGCCGGGTCTGGAGCTACATGAAGGCTCCCTGGCAGGAGAATCCCGAACTCTCGGCCACCTACGTGTGGGAATAAGGAGGACGCAATGACGTTGCTCAGACATACGCCGAAAGAGGTCGCGGAGCGCAAGGCGCTGGCCGTCAACCCGGCCAAGACCTGTCAGCCCATCGGGGCCATGTACGCCGCGCTGGGAATCCACGGGTGCCTGCCGCACTCTCACGGCTCGCAGGGCTGCTGTGCCTACCATCGCTCCACGCTGACCCGGCATTACAAGGAGCCGATCCCGGCCGCCACCAGTTCCTTCACGGAAGGCGCGTCGGTCTTCGGCGGACAGGC
Organism: Pseudodesulfovibrio halophilus DSM 5663; assembly: GCF_059568665.1. Classification (NCBI taxonomy): domain Bacteria; kingdom Pseudomonadati; phylum Thermodesulfobacteriota; class Desulfovibrionia; order Desulfovibrionales; family Desulfovibrionaceae; genus Pseudodesulfovibrio; species Pseudodesulfovibrio halophilus. The sequence continues at coordinate 10,493 of NZ_JCANTV010000010.1, forward strand.
CAACCTGCTGCAGGCCATCAACAACATCTTCAGCGTCTACGAGCCCGAGGTCATCGCGGTGCACACCACCTGCCTGTCCGAGACCATAGGCGACGACCTGAACCAGATCATCACCAAGGCACGCAAGGACGGCAAGATCCCCGAGGACAAGGACATGCTCGGCGCGTCCACGCCCAGCTATGTCGGCTCGCACGTCACTGGCTTTTCCAACATGGTCAAGTCCATGGCCTCGACCTTTGCCAAGAACACCGGCGAGCGAAACGGCAGGGTGAACATCATCCCCGGCTGGGTCGAACCCGCCGACATGGAAGAGATCAAGCGCCTCGCGGCCCTGATGGGCGTGGATATCACCCTGTTCCCGGACACTTCCGGCGTGCTCAACGGCCCGCTCTCCGGTGAATACCACATGTTCCCCAAGGGAGGCGTGACCGTGGACGAGCTTCGCGACACGGGCAACGCCATGGGGACCATGGCTCTGGGTGAATGGTGTTCCGCTGACGCGGCCCGGTGGCTGGATTCCAACTGCAAGGTGCCGTGCACCGTGCTGGACATGCCCTTCGGCCTGAAGGCCACCGACCGCTTCATCGATACCCTGCGCATCATCGCGGGCACCAGCGTGGCGGATGCCGTGGCGCACGAACGCGGGCAGCTCGTGGATATGATCTCGGACATGCACCAGTACACCTTCGGCAGGAAGGTGGCCCTCTGGGGCGACCCGGACCAGCTCATCAGCATGTGCGAGTTCCTGGTCTCCATGGACATGTGGCCCGTGCACGTTGTGACCGGCACACCCGGTAAGCGCTTCGAGGCCCGCATCAAGGAGATTGCGGCCGAGCTTCCGTTCGACATCAACGTCAAGGCGGGCGGCGACATGTTCCTGCTGCACCAGTGGGTCAAGAACGAGCCGGTGGATCTGCTCATGGGCAACTCCTACGGCAAGTACATCGCCCGGGACGAAGACACGCCGCTGATTCGCTGGGGCTTCCCGATCCTCGACCGCGTCGGCCATCAGTACTTCCCCACCGTGGGCTACAAGGGCGGGCTGCGACTGCTGGAAAAGATGCTCGGCGCGCTGCTGGACCGCAAGGACCGGGACGATCCCGAGGAAACCTTCGAACTCGTTCTGTAGCCACGGCTGCAAACGAACGCCATCCGGCAACACCTCCCGCCAGAGCGGGAGTCCAAAGGGGCGCCGCCCCTTTGGCCGCCGGGGGCGATGTCCGGAACCGATCCGCCGAAGGCGGCACCCCTGAATGGGAATCAACCGAGAACAAAGAGGATTCATCCATGGCCACCACCGAACGTACCATCCTTCTCTGCCAGAGCTTTCGCGCGGGCGGCGATCCCAAGGGCATCTGCCACAAACAGACCGACGGATTCCTTCAGTACATCGAGGAAGAGATCATTGATCGCGGCCTCGACTGCCTCGTAACCGCCACCGGCTGCCTCAAGCAGTGCGAGAAGGGACCGGTAATGGTGGTCATGCCCGAAAACTGGTGGTTCCGGGGCGTGGACAGCGAGGAAGCCATCGACGCCATTCTCGACGGCGTCGAGGACGGCGAACCGGCCGAGGGCTATCTCATCGCCTAGGAGGCAGCCGTGAGCGTCCATGCGGATTTCATCATCAGGCAGGCCCGCCCGGCCGACGTGAGGGCCATGACGGGATTGCTGTCCGAGCTTTTCTCCATAGAGACGGATTTCCGGCCGGACGGAGAGCGGCAGCAGACCGGACTGTTCATGCTGATGGAGGGAGATCGCGGACGCGTCACGGTCGCTGAAAAGGGCGGGGAAGTCGTGGGCATGTGCACCGGGCAGCTCGTGGTCTCCACCGCCGAGGGCGGTTGGTCCGCTCTGGTGGAGGACTTGGTGGTCCGAAAGGACTGCCGCAGACAGGGCATGGCCCGGGCGCTGCTATCGGATATCGGCAGATGGGCAGCCGGAAGCGGGGCATCCCGACTTCAGTTGCTTGCGGACCGGGATAACGACCCCGCCATGAAATTTTACGCAAGGATCGGATGGAGTCTCACGCGGCTGATCTGCATCCGCCGCAACATGAACCCGGGAGAGAACGCATGACCAATGACAGCACCATACTCGACGAACGGCGGGCGCAGGTCTTCCGCAGCGGAAGCGGGGACATCGACATCGCCTGCAACCGGCAGTCGCTGGCCGGCGCGGTCAGCCAGCGCGCCTGCGTCTTCTGCGGGTCCCGGGTGGTGCTCTATCCCATCGCCGACGCCCTGCATCTGGTGCACGGCCCGGTGGGATGCGCAGCCTACACCTGGGATATCCGCGGGGCGCTTTCCAGCGGTCCGGAGCTGCATCGCATGAGCTTCACCACGGACCTGCGGGAGAAAGACATCATCTTCGGCGGCGAGCCAAAGCTGGAAGCCGCGCTGCTGGAACTGATCGAACGTAATCGACCCAAGGCCGCGTTCGTCTACTCCACCTGCATCGTCGGGCTGATCGGCGACGACATGGAAGCCGTGTGCCGCCGTGTGGAGGAGAAGACGGGCATCCCGGTGCTTCCGGTGCAGTCCGAAGGCTTCAAGGGCAGTAAGCGCGAAGGCTATCTCGCGGCCTGCAAGGCCATGTTCCGGCTGGTGGGAACCGCCGACGTCTCGGATGTCCCGGAACTTTCGGTCAATATTTTCGGCGACTTCAACATCGCCGGAGAAACGTGGATCATCAAGGACTATCTGGAGCGCATGGGCCTGACCGTGGTGGCGAGCGTCACCGGCGACGGCAGGGTGGACGAGCTTCGCCGCATCCACGGAGCCTCGCTGAACATGGTGCAGTGTTCGGGCGCGACGCTCGATCTGGCCAAGATGATCGAAGAGAAATTCGGCAAGCCGCACTGCCGCGTGTCGTGGCTGGGCATCGAGGATATGGCCGAATCGCTTTACAAGGTCGCCGAACATTTCGCGCACCTCGACCCCGGCATCATGGAGCGCACCGCCGAACTGGTGCGCGACGAACTGGAAAAGATCCTGCCGGGGCTGGCGCGATACCGCGCCGATCTGGAAGGGAAGAAGGCCGCGGTCTACGTGGGCGGTGCGTTCAAGGCGTTCTCGCTCATCAAGTCCTTCCGGCACCTGGGTATGGAAGTGGCCGTGGTCGGTTCCCAGACAGGCACCAAGGAAGATTACGCGGAACTGGCGGAAGTGACCGATCCCGGAACCATTATCGTGGATGACGCCAACCCGCTGGAGCTGCAGGAATTCATCAAGGAAAAGGACGTGGATGTCTTCGTGGGCGGCGTCAAGGAACGGCCCATCGCCTTTAAACTCGGCGTCGGATTCTGCGACCACAACCACGAACGGAAGATACCGCTTGAAGGGTTCGAGGGCATGTTGAACTTCGCAAAGGAAGTGCATGCTTCGGCCATGAGCCCGGTCTGGAACTTCGTCCCGCGCAGAGAAGCGCGGCACCGCGATGCCGGAAAGGAGTGCAGCCATGACGAATAATCCCGCTGCAAAGAACGCCGTTTCCACCACCAACGCCTGCAAGCTGTGCACGCCGCTTGGAGCGAGCCTCGCCTTCAAGGGCGTGGAAGGGGCGGTGCCGTTCCTGCACGGCTCGCAGGGCTGCGCCACCTACATGCGCCGCTACATCATTTCCCATTTTCGGGAGCCCATCGACATAGCGTCTTCGGCCCTCGGGGAAAAGCACGCGGTCTACGGCGGAGGCCCGAACCTGAAGAAGGGCATCCTCAATGTCATGAAAAAATATTCGCCCGGCCTCGTCGGTGTGGCATCCACCTGCCTCACAGAAACCATCGGCGACGACATGGGGATGATTCTGCACGAGTTCCGCAAAGAATTCGGTGATCTGGATCTGCCGGACGTGGTGCATGTGTCCACCCCGAGCTATCAGGGTACCCATTCCGACGGGTTCCATCGCGCGGTGCACGCCCTGACCGATCAGCTGGCCGACCCCGAAGCGGAAAAGAGCGAGCGCATCGCCCTTTTCCCGGGCATGGTCTCGCCCGCGGACATCCGCCTGCTCAAAGATATTTTCCACGAGTTCGGGCTGACGCCGACGGTGCTCCCGGATATCTCCGACACCCTCGACGGTCCCGCGCTTGAAGACTACGAACCCGTGGCTTCCGGCGGAACTCCGGTGGCAGACATCAAGGCTCTGCCCGGTGCGGCGGCTTCCGTGGAGTTCGGCAGCTGCCTTCCCGGGGCTTCCGGCGGCACCTGTCTGGAGAAACGGTTCGGTGTCCTGAATACGCGCCTTCCGATCCCGCTGGGCGTCCGTGCCTGCGACGAATTCTACGACACTCTGGCCGATCTTGCCGGCGCCTGCGTTCCGCGTCGTTACGAGCAGGAACGGGGACGGCTGGTGGACGCCTATGTTGACGGCCACAAGTATGTCTTCGGCAAGCGGGCCGTGGTGTACGGCGAGGAGAACCTCGTGGTGGCGCTGACCGCGTTTCTGGCTGAGATCGGCGTGCGGCCCGTGCTGGTGGGAACCGGCGCCGAGGGCAAACGCCTCGCCGAGGCCGTGGAGCGCGCCTGCGGCGACCTGCTTCGAGAGCAACCCGTGGTCTGCGAGGGGGTGGACTTTCACGACATCGCGGAAGAGGCCGAGGTCCTGAGCCCCGAGCTGGTGCTCGGCAATTCCAAGGGGCAGCGCTACGCAAGGGCATGGAGCGCACCGCTGGTCCGGGCGGGGTTCCCCATTCACGACCGCTTCGGCGGACAGCGTCTGAAAGGGATCGGCTACGAGGGGACGCAGGAACTATTCGATCGCATCGTCAACGCCCTGATCGACAAAAAGCAGTCCGACAGCCCCATTGGCTGGGGATATATCTAGGAGATTCGCCATGAGCACGAAAAAGCATCCCTGTTTCGACAAGTCTTCCATCGGTGAATGCGGCAGGGTTCATCTTCCGGTAGCCTCCAAGTGCAACATCAAATGCAACTATTGCGACCGCAGGCACGACTGCGTGAACGAGTCGCGTCCCGGCGTGACATCGGCTGTGCTCAAACCCCATCAGGCCCTTGCGTATCTGCACAAGGTCATGGAGGCCGCGCCGAACACCACTGTGGTCGGCATCGCGGGGCCGGGCGACCCCATGGCCAATCCTGCGGAAACGCTGGAAACCATGCGGCTGGTCAAGAAACAGTATCCCGACATGCTTTTCTGCCTGTCCTCCAACGGACTGGGGCTTCCTCCGTATCTGGACCGCCTCAAGGAACTGGGGGTGACTCACGCCACCATCACGGTGAATGCGGTGGACTCTGACATCGCCGAGCGCATCTACGCCTGGGCCCGCGACGGCAAGGTCATCTACCGCGGGAAGGATGCGGCGAAGATTCTCATCGAGCGTCAGCTCGAATCCGTCAAGGGGCTTGTGAAGCGCGGCATCACCGTGAAAGTCAATACCATCGTCATTCCGGGGTACAATGATCATCACGTGGAAGAAGTGGCCAAAGTGGTCGGTGAACTCGGCGCGACGCTGCAGAACTGCATTCCGGTGTATCCCAACAAGGAAACGCCGTTTGCGGATGTAGAAGAACCTTCGCACGCCATGGTCAGTGAGCTTCGCAGGACGGCGGGCGAGCATGTGGAGCAGATGACGCACTGCAAGCGTTGCCGGGCCGATGCCGTGGGTCTGCTCGAAGCGGATCGTTCGGGCGAGTTCGCGGATACGCTGGGGGCCTGCTCCCGGCTGCTGCCCACCAACGATGACGAGGACCGTCCCTACGTCGCAGTCGCCAGCCGTGAAGGGATGCTGGTGAACATGCATCTCGGCGAGGCCCGCTCGTTTCAGATATGGGGGCGCGCCTCAGATGACGCCGGTTTCGTCAAGATAGAGGATCGTCCCGCGCCGCCCATGGGCGGCGGACCCAAGCGCTGGGAGGCACTGGCCGGAACGCTGAAGGACTGTCGCGCAGTGCTCGCGGCGGCCATGGGCGAGACGCCCAGAATGCTTCTGGAGGAAAACGGTCTTCCCGCGCACGCGGTAACCGGGTTCATTGCCGACAACCTCGCCGCCCTCTACCGGACCGGCGACCTGAGCGCCTTTGCCGCCCGTCGGGGTGGCGGCTGCGGCACAGGCTGCTCGGGCGGAGGCGGCGGGTGCGGATAGACGTGACACCCCGACATTGTGCCCGTTGTGGGCACACCTCCCCTAAAGGCCCCGGTCACTGCGTTCAGACCGGGGCCGTTCTTTTGAGGAGCGATGGGAGTGGGGAAATTATTTGTGACGTCGCAACTCGGCCCGACCTTCGGCTATCATGGATTCGAGGCCGTACTTGTGAACGCGGTATCCCATCTGGCGGGGCGTGATGCCGAGGTCCTCGGCCGCACGATACTGTATCCAGTCCGCGCGCCTGAGCGCCGCGATGACTTCGCTGCGCTCCATGTCCGCGAGCGAGCCCATGCTGCCGGACTGCTCGGAATGTGCGGGCGGCGTGTACTGCTCCGGGTCGGGGTCAGCGGTGGGCGTCCCGGGCGTCAGAAAACTCCGTATGAAGTCGTGGTCCACGCGCTCCTGATCCGCCATGATGACGAGCCGTTCGATGAGGTTCTCCATTTCTCGCACGTTTCCGGGCCAATCGTATCCCGTGAGCAGGTCAAGCGCCCGCGGCGTGAGCGACAGGGAGCGTCCATAGTCCTCCTCGGCCTTCTTGATGAAGTGGGAGAGCAGGCCGGGGACATCCTCCTTGCGCTCGCGCAGCGGCGGTACCGTCATGGGGAAGACGCTCAGACGGTAGAAGAGGTCGGGGCGGAAGCTGCCGTGGGCCGCGAGGTGTTCAAGGTCGCGGTTGGTGGCGGTGACGATGCGTACGTCCACCGAGCGTGTCCGGCTGGAGCCGAGGCGCTCGAATTCCTTTTCCTGCAGCACTCGCAGGAGCTTGGCCTGTACGGGCATGGCGAGCTCGCCTATCTCGTCCAGAAAGATGGTGCCGCCGCACGCTTCCTCGAACCGTCCGGGACGCGTGCCCGCCGCGCCGGTGAAGGCTCCCTTCTCGTATCCGAACAGTTCGCTCTCCAGCAGGTTCTCCGGGATGGAGGCGCAGTTGACCTTGATGAACGGGTAGGATTTGCGGTCGGAAAGCTCGTGAATGATCCGTGCGATCAGCGTCTTGCCCACCCCGGATTCACCCAGCAAAAGCACGGTGGCGCGGGTCGGCGCCACGCGTTCGAGCTGGCGCTGGACCTCCTGCATGGCGTGGGACCGGCCGACGATGTAAGGCCCCTTGTTTTCGCGGGAGAGCTGGCTGCGCAACTGCACGTTCTCGGCCCGCAGCACCTCTTCGCGTTTCTTCACCTTCTCGTTCAGGCTGATGAACTGGGCGATGAGCGTGGCCACCACCGAGAGAAACTCCATGTCCTCGCCGAAATCCACGTCATCGGTGAACAGACGGTCCACGTTCAGCACGCCGATGGGCGACCCGCCGAGCAGTATGGGCACCCCGAGGAAGGACAGGGTCTTCTTCTGCACGGCGCGCGCCCCGGTCTTGTCCAGAAAAAGTGGCTCACGGCTTACGTCGGGTACGTAGTAGGGCTGCGCCGTCTGGAATATCCGCCCGGTGACGCCTTCATCCAGACGATACACCCCACGCCGTTCTTCTTCGGGCCGCAGGCCGTAGGATGCGCTGATGTTCAGCAGACCGCTGTGCTGGTCGAGCAGCGTCACCGTGGCCCGCTGCATGGCGAGCTTTTCGGACAGAATGCGCAGGATGTCGCCCAGAGTCCGCTCCAGATCAAGAGCGCGATCGATCACATGGCAGATAGCCAGAAGAGCGGAGAGCTTCAGTTTGCGGATGGGCGTATGCATACACCTGCACGAGCAGGATGGATGCCAAAGCAACTATTATAAAGTTGTTTTATTACAGATTGTTGGGTGGGTGTGGTTTTTGGTCGTTTTGACAATGTTGTAGATTTTCTACAAGCCTTGAACAAAATGGTGAGTTCATTGCGCCGCACGGCGTCCCGGAGCAGCTTGGGCCGCTTCCGGGACGCCGGAGGGAGAAAGCGTTATTCGGCAGGGCAGACGGGACGCGGATAGACGCGCCCCGGCGCCATTCGGTTCACGGCAAGGGCCACCAGCAGCATCAAGAGGGCGCCCGTGCCGACAGGAAAAAGGGCGTATAGATATCCCAGCTTGTGGATCTGCGGGCCGCCGATGACAGCGATGAGCGCGGTGGCGCCGCCGGGCGGGTGGAGTGTGTCGGTGAATTGCATCAGGGCGATGGCCGTTGCTACGGCTGCGGGGGCGGCTATCCACATCTGGCCGCCGGAGAGCTGCATGGCTGCGACGCCGACCACGGCGGAGAGGGTGTGCCCGCCTATGAGGTTGCGCGGCTGGGCCAGCGGACTGTCTACCGCGCCGTAGATGAGCACGGCCGAGGCCCCGAAGGAGCCGATGACGAGGGTCAGCCCGGTTCCCTTGAGCAGGAAGCTCGTAATGAAGGAAACCGAGGCAATGCCGGCGAATGCGCCGATCCATGACCATAGAATCTGGGTCTTGCAGGTGGCGTTTCTGCCTCTGATGAACGAGCGTGAGATCATGCGGTGCGTGCCTCCTTTCGAAAATGGCGGTGTGTCAGGAAGGGTAGGGATACCCCCTGAGCCGGACACTTTCCTTGATGCAGGTCAAATGTCCGGAATCTCGCGGGGGCACGGATGGCACCGGCGGCTTTCGGTTACAGGCGGCAGCAAGGCTGCTCCCGGCAGGCGTCGTCGCGGGTCATGACCACCTGCCATAGCTGGATGTCGCGGGCGCGGAAGGCCCCGGCGCAGGATTGCAGGTAATACTCCCACATGCGTTTGAACCGCTCTCCATAGGTGTCAGCCAGCTGCGGCCAGTTCTTTTGAAAGTTCTCGTTCCAGTTCATGAGGGTGGTGTCGTAGTGGGGGCCGAGGTTGTGCCAGTCCTCGATGACGAAGAGTCCCTCGGCGCTGCGACCGATCTGGGCCGTGCTGGGGAGCATGCCGTTGGGGAAGATGTAGCGGGTGATCCAGGGGTCGCATCCGGTGCAGGATTCGTTGCCGCCGATGGTGTGCAACAGGAATATGCCGTCGGGCTTGAGGCAGCGATGGGCCGTGCGCATGAAGTTGCGATAGTTGCGGTATCCGACGTGCTCGAACATGCCCACCGAAACGATTTTATCGTATTGGCCGGTGATGTCGCGGTAGTCCATCTCGGCAAAATGAACCGGGAGTCCCTTGCAGAAGTCGGCGGCAAAGGCGAGCTGCTCCCTGGAGATGTTCACTGCCGTGACTTCGCAGTCGCGGCTCTCGGCGAGATACCGGGCGAGACCGCCCCAGCCGCACCCGATGTCGAGCACGGAGTCGCCCGGCTCGATGTTCAGCTTGTCCGCGATCAGGGCGAGCTTGTTTCGCTGCGCTTCGTTCAGGTCGTCGGTGTCCTCGAAGCAGCCGCAACTGTATTGAAGGTAGTCATCGAGAAAGGACAGGAAGAGGTCGTTGCCCAGATCATAATGCTGGTCTGCCACCATGCGGCTTCGCAGTCTGGACTGAAGGTTGAGGACCATCCCGGGCAGCATGCGCAGCAGGTGTCGGGGGCTTCCCTTGACCTTTTCATCCAGCCGGGCCGCGAGCAGGCGATTGATCATTTCGTCGATCCGCGGGCAGTCCCACCAGCCGTCCATGTAGGACTCGCCAAGGCCGAGGTTTCGCTCGCGCCAGATGCGGGCATACCACCTGTCGTCGTGAATCCGGATGTCCCACGGCCTTTCGCCGTTGAGGGAGATGTCGGCCGATTCCATAAGTTCCCGAATGGTTTCGGCTATCACGTTACAATGCCTCCTTTCGTCCGCATGGAGCCTCGCGGGGCCGCTCCTGCAGGCTCCGTGGACGAGCCTGATCGGTTCTCGGGAGAGGACTATTCCAGACTCCAATCTTTAACAGAATGAAACAGTCTTGCAACCTTTCCGATTGATAATCGAGTAGAGAAGACCGGACGAGAATTGCATCGAAGTTGTCCGTTGATGTCGAAAAATGAAGCGCGGTGCAGAGAAATCATCTTTACTCGCAACAGATCGACATGCTTGGGGAAGGTCTGATTTTGTCAAGTATGGACCGAATAGGCGCCTTGCCAAGGCATTTCGTTTGTGCAACTTTTCGTTCATGAGCCGGGACGGCGGCTATCGATATTCATCCATCGCATGGGGGGAGCATGGGGAAAACTGCCGGCGGGCAAGTATCTCAAAACACATTACGATCTTTTTGGACCGTTTTTCGGGCTGTTGCGTTGTGTCTGGCGCTGCTTGTGTCGCTTGGCTGCGGGGCGGAGAGCTCGGAGGAGTTCAGCCCGGACGAGGGTGCCGTGGAGGACAGCGGGGTTCTCTTCGGGATGTATCTTGATGCGAGCGGCCTTGGGGACAGAGGCTTTCTGGACATGCAGTATCAGGGGCTCGTGCGCGGCTGCCAGCGGTATGGCGCCCGCTTCGTGGTCGGCCAGCGCGAGAGCGACGACGGAGTGAAGGAGGCGCTGGCAGACCTGGAGCATCTCGTGGCGCAGGGATGTCGTGCCGTGTTCTGTACCAGTCTGGTCATGCGCGAGGCCATGCAGCTTGCCGCGAGAAACCACCCCGACGTGCTTTTCGTACTAATGGATACCCGCCTTCTGGATTACCTTCCCAACACCGCTTCGATCACGTTTCGCACCGGAGAGGCGTCCTACCTTGCGGGCTACATCGCCGCTCACCTGAGCGAGAGTCTCGGCGTGATAGGCGGCACGGACGTAGTCCCTGTTCGCGAGTTCGTCCTCGGCTTTCGGGAGGGGGCCATGGCCGCCGGAGAGAGCGTCAGCATCCGCGAGCAGTACATCGACGATGTGGATGACTCCGGAATAGTGTGGAACAACCCTTCGGCCGCGGCGTCCATTGCGAAGTCCATGGCCGAAGAGCACGGTGTGGACCTGTTCTTCCCTGTCGCCGGCGCGTCTGCCCTCGGCGTCTTCAACTACATCAAGAAAACGGGCAAGTACGCCATCGGCGTTGATTCGGATCAGGATTATCTCGCCAAGGGGCAGATCATAACCAGCGTCATCAAGCGCATGGATGTGGCGGTGGAGGACCTTGTGGGCGAGATATCCGAAGGGCGCTTCGAGAATCGTGATTACGCCTTTGATCTGTCCAGCGGCGGGGTCGCCCTGAGCCCCATGCATCATACCCGGCACCTGCTCTCCGAAGAGCTACAGGAGGAAATCCGGTCCCTCAGGCAGGAGATAATCGACGGAACGATTCAGGTTCCCACGGCGTACAGGTGACAGGATGAGGAGGACGCTTAGGAATCTTCGGGAGGGCATCTGCTCCCGGCTATCCCTCAAAATCAACACCGTGGTCGTGGTATGCCTTGTGCTGCTGATGCTCCTGCCCGCGCTCCTGCTGGCGCAAACCTACCGGCACAAGCACCTGCAAAGCGTACGGCGCGACGCGGAGCGCATGGTGGAGCTCTTTGCAGAGCTCTCGCAGGACCAGCTCGCCCGTCAGGCTTACGGCATGTTGTATTACAACGCCAAAAGCCTCATGGGTAAAGAGAACGTCCGCTTCGTGAACGTCTATAATACTGAAGGGGTCAATCTGCTTCCTTTTGCCGGGAAAGGGGCGCTTCCTGATGACAGCGTTCACGTGATCAGCCGCGACGTGGTGGCCCGGCATATTGAATCCGGTTTCGTAGGGCGCGTGGTGGTGGGCGTGGATCTGGCCCCTGCCGAGGCGGAAGTGGACCGCATGTTCGCGCTGCTGATAGCCGGAATCATGGGATCCGGGGCGCTACTGGTGCTGACCCTGACCCATTTCCTGCAACGCTTTCTGGTGCGCCCCGTGAACAGGCTTGAGGAGTCGGTGCGGACCATCGCCACCGGGGACCTCGAACACCGCATAAGCGGAACCGGGCGTGACGAATTGGGCCGTCTGGCTTCCAACATCAACGTGATGACCGCCAACCTCAACATGAGCATGCGGGCGCGGCGTCAGGCCGAGGCCGGGCTGGAAAGGCTCAACAGCGAGCTTGAGGAAAAGGTCCGAGAACGTACCGAGCGGCTCTCCGAAAAGGCCGTGGAGCTCGAAAGGGCCAACGAGCGGCTTCAAAGCCTCGACCGCGTCAAGTCTTCGCTTCTCTCTCAGGTTTCCCACGAACTCAGGACTCCGCTGACCTCCATCCTCGGTTTCACCAAGGTCATTCATCGTGACTTCGACAGGCTCTTCATGCCGCTGGCCCGCGAGGACGGAACCCTTTCCCGCAAGGGGGAGCGGATCGTCTCCAACCTCGAAATCATCGAAACCGAAGGCGACAGGCTGACTCGGCTCATCAACGACCTGCTGGACCTGAACAAGATCGAATCCGGCCACATGGAGTGGCGCGACAGGCTTCTGGACCTGTCCGAATGCGTGGAGCAGGCCGTCCGCTCCTGCTACGGCACATTTGCCGCCAAGGCGGAAGTGCAGCTTGAGTGGGAGGTGGAGGAAGGGCTGCCGCGCGTGTTCGTGGACCCTGACCGAATGGACCAGCTGCTGACCAACCTCATCGGCAATGCGGCGAAGTTCACGCACTCGGGCAGGGTCTCGGTGACGGCCCGGCAGGTGGACGACGAGAGCATCGAGGTTGGGGTGGCGGATACGGGCATCGGCATCCGCAGCGAAGACCTCGACAGAATTTTCTGCAAGTTCACGCAGGTGGGGCAGGAGGACTGTGAAAACATCAGAGTCCGCGGTACCGGTCTCGGCCTGACGATCTGCCGGGAGATCGTCGAGCGCTACGGCGGCAGTCTCCGGGCGGAATCGAAATACGGCGAGGGCAGCGTCTTCCGGTTCACACTTCCCGTTCATCGTCCCGACTCCGCCGAGTAGTCTCCTTTTCATCGACTTCCCTCACATTGCCGGACTGGAATTGGTTGCGGGTCCTTGGCAACAGCTCGCATATCGCGTTATGGTGCGGCCAAATCAATGCTGTCTTCGGCTCCGGACTGACTCGAGGCTCTTTCCGTTTCGTCCGGCAGTCGTGAAAAGGAGGTCGTTTTGCTCGCACGCTGGGAAACCATGACTCTCAAGGAGCGCGTCAGGCTCATTCTGGTGACGCTTCTCGTGGCCCTTGTCCTGCTGTTTTTCATACAGAACAATGAAACCGTTCAGGTGGCTTTCCTGTGGGGAACCTTCGCGCTTCCTCGATTCGTGATGCTGCCGGGACTGCTGCTACTGGGCTTTGTGGCCGGTTATCTGGTTGCCCGCTTGCGCAGGCACGGGAGGTAGCACCGAATGGCGCGGTTTCTTCGCAAGATTGAGCGCAGAGCCGGACAGCCGCCCGGAGCCGTGATTTTTGTCGGTGAACGGAAGATGGAGCGGCCCCGGCTGCGCCTTATTCGATTCGATCAGCAGACCGTGGCGGAGGGCGAGCCGGAGACGGTGGAGGAGTTGCAGTCAGCCGCTTCGCACGGAGGTGTCCTCTGGGGGAATCTCGACGGGCTGCATGACGAGTCGGTGCTGCAGCGTATCGGGGCAGGGTTCGGCCTCCCGTCGCTGGTGCTGGAGGACGTGGCCAATACCGACCAGCGCCCGAAGGTGGAGGAGTTTGATGCGTTCACCTTTGTCTGCGCCCGCATGTTGTGGCTGGGCGATGATCGCAGGGTACATGCGGAGCAGCTCGGGATGGCGGTTTTCCCGTCGGTCGTTCTCACATTTCAGGAGCGGACCGGAGACGTCTTCGATGCCGCGCCAGCGTATCAGGTCGGGCAGGGGCAAGGTGCGCAGGCGGGGAGCGCCCTATCTTGCCTGCGCTCTGCTGGACTCCGTCATGGAAAACTGCATCCGCGTCATCGAGGTGCTCGGAGAGCGGATAGAGGACATGGGCGAGGAGGTGCTGGACGATCCGACCCCCGAACTGCTTGAGGAAATTCACGAATACCGGCACGAGATGGCTTATGTCAGAAAGCATCTGCGTCCCATGCGGGAGATGGTGCACCGGCTGGCGCGTGGTGAGTCAGAGCTGTTCGGCCCGGACATGCGCCCGTACCTCGACGAACTGACGGATCTTTCGGATCAGGCCTCCGAGGCCGCCGACCTGTATCGGGACATGCTTGGCGACCACCTCAACGCCTACAACATGGTCATGGCCAACCGGCTCAACGACGTCATGCGTTTTCTGACCGTGTTCGCCACGATCTTCATTCCGCTGACCTTCGTGGCCGGGGTGTACGGCATGAACTTTGAGCACATGCCGGAACTCGCCCTGCGCTGGGCTTATCCCGTCTTCTGGGGCGTCATTGTCGCCCTTGGCGGCGGCATGGTCCTGTATTTCCGAAAAAAGAAATGGCTCTAAGCCGGCGTTAGTGCGCCTCGGCCCAGTTCACGCCAACGCCGACGTCCACCTTCAGCGGCACACTCAGGTCCACCGTGGACTGCATGACTTCCTGCAGGCGGTCGCCTGCTTCCTGCGCCCGGTTTTCGGGTACTTCCGCCACGAGTTCGTCATGCACCTGAAGGATGAGCACGGCGCCAAGGTCGCGCAGCTGCTTGTCGTCACGGGCTTTTATCATGGCCATCTTGATCACGTCCGAGGCGCTGCCCTGAATCACGGTGTTCACCGCCTGCCTGCGGGCCTGCGAGACCACCTGATTGTTGCGGGAGTGCAGTTCCGGAAGCAACCTGCGGCGCCCCGCCAGCGTGGTGACGAAACCCTTCTCCGTGGCGTCCTCGATGATGCCCTCGTAGAAGCCCTTGAGCGTGGCGAGTTTTTCAAAGTATCGCTCGATGAACTCCTTGGCTTCGTTCACGGTGATGCCGAGTTCGCGGGAGAGCTTCTGCGGTCCCATTCCGTAGATCAGGCCGAAGTTGACGGTCTTGGCGTTGCGGCGCTCCGAGTCGGTTACGTCCGAGGATGTCTTCTCGGCGAGCAGAGCGGCCGTGGCGGTGTGAATGTCCGCATCTTCGCGGAACGCCTCCACCAGCGCCGGGTCCTGTGAGAAGTGAGCCAGCACGCGCAGTTCGATCTGCGAATAGTCGGCCGCTGCCAGCAGGTTGCCCTCCTCGGCGGTGAAGCATGCGCGCATGCGCTTGCCGTACCTGCCGCGAATGGGGATGTTCTGCAGGTTGGGCCGGGAACTGGAGAGCCTGCCGGTGGCCGTGGCCAGCTGGTTGAAATGCGTGTGGATGCGTCCGTCGTCTCCCGCCAGCTTCGGAAGCGGTTCGAGGTAGGTGGAGCGCAGCTTTTCGAGCATCCGGTATTCCAGAACATCGTCCACGACGGGGTGCTGGTCCCGGATCTTTTCCAGCACCGTGTTTGCAGTGGAGTACTGTCCGCCGGCAGTCTTGCCCGCTGGCTTGAGCCCGAGCTTGTCGAAGAGCACGCCGGAGAGCTGCTGGCTGGAGCGGATATTGAACTCCTCGCCCGCCTTGTCGATGATGTCGCGGGTCAGGCCGGAGAGCTGCTGGCTGACTTCGTTGAGAAAGCCGTCGAAGGCTTCGCGGTCGATGGCGACCCCGGCCTTTTCCATTTCCACCAGCGCCGGAATCAGGGGGATCTCAAGATCGCGCATGAGCGGCCCGAGCTTGGCGTTGTCGATCTGCGGGGACACGCCGTGCATGTAGGCCAGCGCGGCCAGACCGTCTGTGTCGGGGTGCAGGTCTGCGCCGATATTGCTGAAGGCCTGTCCGGAAAACAGGGACTGTTTCAGGCGGTCCCACTCGTAGCCCCGCGATTCGGGGTCGAGCAGATAGGCGGCGAGGCTCAGGTCGTACCACTGCGAGCTGGGGATGGATTCCCAGCACTCGTGGTCGCGAAGCAGCTCCTGAAGGCTCGGCGTGGCGATGAGTCTGGCCTGGCCGATTTTCCCGGCCAGCTCCGGGGCTTCGGAGGTGCACAGGTACTCCCGGTTCTCGAAGCCGACTCGAAAACCGTCCGGCGTGACGCAGAGGCCGACCTCTCCGTCCTTGAGCGACGGGAGGCCGTCCGCATCGGTCTTTGTCATCTCCAGCGGCGGCTGGTCCTTTTTCTCTTCCACGGCCTCGCCGAAGAGGGAAAGCTGCTTCTGCCCGTTGTCCCCGGATGGCTTGGGATCGGCCGGGACCGTCTTTCCGGATGACGCCGCCGGCGCGGGGATGCTTGCTGCAAGCGATTTGAGCTCGTAGTTCATGAGAAAGTCGCGCAGCTTCTCCGCCTCGGGGTCACGCACCTCGAAGATTTCGAGCTTGTCCATGCAGCAGTCGAGCTTCATGCGCGTGAGTTCACGGTACATGAAGATGTTCTCGAGTTCCGGCTCGACTTTTTCCCTGAGCTTGGGCGGCAGGTTTTCGTAGCCGTCGCGCAGGTCTTCCAGCGTGGGGTAGTCGGCCATGATCTTCTTGGCCGTGACCGGGCCCACCTTGGGGATGCCGGGGATATTGTCCGAAGAGTCGCCGATGAGTGCCTGAAAGTCGGGCCACTGGTGGGGCTCCATGCCTTCCTCTTCCCGAAAGCTCTCCAGCGTGATGAGCTTTTCCTGCTTGCCCGCAGGGTTGAGGATGACCACGTTCTCGTCGAGGCACTGCTTCAGGTCCTTGTCCGAGCCCACGATCACCACGGGTCGGCCGCCCTTGTAGCGTGCCGCCAGCGAGGCGATGCAGTCGTCGGCTTCCACGCCTTCGGAGACCAGCAGCTTGAGGCCCAGCATCTGTACGCCTTCGCGGACCGGCTCGATCTGTGCGGCGAGGTCCTCGGGCATGGCGGGGCGGTTGGCCTTGTACTGGTCGTACAGTTCGTGTCGGAAGTTCGGCCCCTTGCCGTCCATGATGAACCCGCAGAAGGTGGGTTTTTCCTTCTTGAGAAGGTTCAGCACCGTGCGCAGCGTGGTGTTGATGGCGCCCGTGGGAAAGCCGTCGGACCGGCTCAGGTTGGAGCGGGCATAGAACGAGCGGTACAGCAGGGCGGTCCCGTCAATGAGAAAGACGGGTTCCTTGTCGAAATTCAATTGTTCTATCAGGGACATGATGGTGCCGTCTCAGGGCTAGATTCGTTTGATCACGCCCCGTTTGCCCTTCCCGAGCTTTTTGAGCATGAAGATTTCGGGGTCCTCGTCGCCGAGGTTTTCCAGATCCACTTCCGCCCGCGCGGCCTCCTTGTGCCCCCCGGCCGAGCCGAGTTCGCCGAAGAGGTTGCCGGCCATCTTGCCCATGTCGCGACGCATGCCGTCGCCACGGAAGATGACGACCAGCTTCCCGTCGTAGACGCCGGAGACGACCAGCCACGGAACGCCGTGGATTCTGGTGAAGAAGTCGGCCACAATCACGAGGATGTCGGGGTTCTCCACTTTCCCGGCATGGGCGAACAGCCCCTGCCCGACGCGGCGGAGATTGTAGAATGAGCGGGAGAAGTAGCGCATCCAGTCGAGGTGGAACTCGCTGCGGCTGATGCGGTTCATGAGCTTGGTGTCGGCGTACTTGTTCAGGTACTTGAAGGCCGCCATGTCCGCGTCGATGAATTCTCGCTCGAAGCTCCTGGTGTCGCTCTTGATACCGTACATGAGCGCGGTGGCCAGCAGCTTCGCGGGTCGGATGCGCATGTTGTACAGGTACTCGGTGAGCATGGTGCAGGTGGAGCCGTACTTCGGACGCACGTCCACAAAGTCGGCCTCGGGTTTCTTTTCACGGAGCAGGGGGTGGTGGTCGATGACCACGGAAAAGTCGAACTGCTCGAATTCCGGGTTGTGGTGCGGCTGGGAGTCCACCAGTGCGAACTTGTCGTACTGGGCCGCGAGGTTCGGAATGAGCTTGCGCGTGGGGATGCGCAGGTAGCGGATCATGGCCAGGTTGTCCGGCCGCTTGATCTCGTTGATCTGGCCGATGCCCACGTGGGACACCTTTCGGGCCATGATGCGCCTGAGGGCCAGTGCTGACCCGAGTGCGTCCGGGTCGGCGTTGATGACGATCAGCCAGGCGTCGTCCTTTTTGAACATGGCGAGTAGTTTCTCGACGTGTTCATCCAGTTGGCGAAAAATAGCCATGCTGTTCCTATTTGAGCTTGAGCGGCAGGCCCGCGGCCACGAGGTGTACGCGGTCCGCGATGCGGGCCGTCCGGCGGTTGAGTTCGCCGAGGCTTCGTATGAAGGCACGGACTTCGCCCGACATGGGCAACGGTCCGAGGCCGGCCTCGCATGAAACCAGAATAAGCTCAGCTCCTCTCCAGTTTTGAAGCGCGTCCAGCAGTTGCTGCACGGCCTCCGTTTCCGTCCCGTCCTCCCGGCATGCAAAGAGCCAGAAGTCGAGACTGTCCGCAAGCACGGAGCGAAAGTCCGTGTTAGCTTGTCTGAGTCTTTGAGGCAAGTCCCCCCCGACCTCGAGTACCTCGATCAGAGGATTTCTCTCGTTTCGGTGGGTGTTTATCTGCCTTCGAAATTCCTGATCCCCCGCTTTTCCGGTGGCCACGAAGGCTTTTGGACCGGGGGCCTGCTCCAACAGTTCCAGCGCGTAATCGGACTTGCCTGATTTGTTTCCGCCAAGCACCAGCGTTATCATGCGCCGTCCTCCCGATCGTCGAGCAGTTCGCGCAGTCGGCGCAGCGAGTCTGTCAGTTGCCGCTGTCGGAAAACCTCCAGCACGAGGCTGCCGTCCTTGGGAAGCAGCCCGACCCATCGGCGCAACATATCTGCGCCTTCTTCGTCAAGTCCGTCCAGCGGGCCGTGCTCGCCTCGCGGGCCGGGGCCGTAAATATGCAGCATCCTGACCCGATCCCAAAGGCCAGGAAGCGTCTCCAGCCCGTCCTGAGCGAAGGCGATGCGGTGGCCGATGTCCAGACACACCCCGTAGCCGTTCTCGACGATCTCCCCCCAGCAGGCCGAAAGGTCGTTGCCCTCGATGTTCTCGATGAGCACTGCTTCGGTGGCGATACCGCCGTCTGCGAGAAGTTGGGAGAGTTGCCCGAGTTTCCGGGCGTCGTCGGGGGGATGTAGGACATAGGCCGTCGGGCGAAGATAGTCAACCTTGCGCGCGAGTCCGAGGACGGCTTCGGCCACCGATTCAACCCCCTCCTGCCATGGCAGGTCCAGCGGAAGATGCACGCTGTACTCCAGCTCAAGTTCCGGCAGGTCCGGGGGCAGGTCGCTTTCGTCGTAAGCCAGACAGGATTCGGTTTCGAAAAACGTCAGGCTCACCTCGTCCACCATGCCTTCCAGATAGCGGCAGTTCCCTCCCACGGTGTCGGGAATCACGAACGAGGGCGCGGCGATGCGCACATCGGTGTCGAAAACCCGACGGATGCGCGAAAAATGTCCGCATTTGCCGGACGTTTCTTCCCGTTCCGTAGGTGCGGCGGTCTGCTCGTCGGAACAAGCGGTTGAAAAATGGAGACTATCTTTTCGGGGCATGACTATTGCTGATTCTGTTGACATCGGAAACCCTGTCCGGAGGGCGAGGCCATGAACTCCATACGAAACATTGCACAGCACACGTTCAATCCCCTGCACGTCTTCTGCAGACTGCGGCAGGTCGGTATGAATATCCGCGCGGCGCGCGTGGTCTGCCGTGTCTATGAAACCTGTCTGTATAAGCTGATGTTCCCGTTCTAGCCGAGCAGGCTCATCTGCTTTTCCTTCGTGACCTTCTTGGCGGTCATGGTGCTGTGGGTGAACATGTCCGCAGGCACTTCGCGGAGATAGCGGGAGGGCGGCAGGTTGAGCTCCTTGCCGAACAGGTGCCGTTTTTCGGCACGGCTCATGAAAAGCATCCTCTTCGCCCTTGTCATGGAGACATACAGCAGGCGGCGTTCCTCGGCGAACGACTGCCCCCTTCCCGGAGTGAGCGTCACCTTGGCCGTCAGCAGGTCCAGTCCGGCGAAGGGCATGATGCCTTCTTCCAGCGCGGGGATGAATACCGCATCGAACTCCAGACCCTTGGCCGCGTGCATGGTCATTATCTGAACTTTTTCGGCGGATTTGCCGATGAGTTCGGTCTCGCTCTGCAGGCTGACCCAGTTGACGAGTCCGGCCCAGCCGCCGCGCCTGTCGAATTCGGCCTTGAGCTGCTTGAACGGCTTGCTCTCCCAGAAGAACTGGTCGAAGGGCGGCACTTCCTCAAGATAGGCAGAGAGGCCGATCGGCCCCTTGGCAAGGATGTGTTCCGGTACCTCAAGCACTTCCTCGCTGCCGATCATGGTCATGCCGAGGAAACTTCCGGCGGCGTCCAGAATGATCTTGCAGCGTTCGTCGTTCCAGAACGGTTCGGTCTCGGGGGTGGCCACGGGCAGTCCGAACCGCTTGAGCGCGGACTCGAGCACCGGAACGAGGGCTTTGAAGCGCACCAGCACGGCGATGTCGCCGGGTGCCATGGAGCCATGGCCGGTCTCGTCGGCGAGGGTGTGGCTGGTGGCGCCGATGAGCTGCTTGGCGCGGTCCGCGATCCACGCGGCCTCGCGGGTGTCGTCGGGCGCGTCGAACGCGTGCAGGACGGTCTCCCGGTCACGGACAGCGCGGATGGGCGCGTCGTCCGGGAAGAGGCGCTGGGCTGCGGTGAGTACGCTCTGCCCCGAGCGGTAGTTTTCCTCGAGGGTGATGGTCTTCAGCGATGGCCAGAAGCGCCTGAGCTGCTCCTCGGCGTTGTCGGTGGCGCCACGGAATCCGTAAATGGACTGGCGCGGGTCGCCGATGCAGAAAACGCCCTTGCCGGATTCGGGGGCGATGCCCTTTATCACTGCCAGTTGCAACGCGGTGAGGTCCTGCACCTCATCCACGAGCACATGCTGCCACGGCTGATGGAAGGTGGGCGCCTCGGTCTGCTCCAGCATGAATTCCAGCAGGTCGGTGTGGTCCAGCAGGTTCCAGTGATTCTTCTGGTTGCCGTAATTGATGTGGGCGTCGAAAAGATCGTCCGGGACCGGTTCGAGTCGCTCGCGTGAAAGATTGTACTTGTTCCAGTAGTGCTTGAGGTGCTTTTTGGAAATATCCGGGTTTACCTCGTGGAACAGCTTGATGGCCGCGTCTTCGGGCAGGATGACCGGGGTTTCTGAGTAGGCGTGCTTCCAGTAGTCGAAGCAGAGAGAGTGCAGGGTCCCGGCCTGCGGCTGTTCATCATCCGTGCGTTCGCGCTTCAACCTGTCGCGGAGCTCCTGAGCGGCGCGACGGGTGAAGGTCAGGCACAGGATGCGTCTGGCGCGTTCGCCCTCGTCGAGCAGGCGGTTGACGCGGCCCATGAGAGTCTGGGTCTTGCCAGTTCCCGGACCGGCGAGCACCAGCGTCGGGTCGGGCCCGGCCTTGATGGCTTTCTGCTGTGCCTTGTTATAGGTGATGGTCTCCGGTTCAGCTGCGGCGGCTGCCGCCGGCACGGACGGGGAGACGCACACGGCCTCGGCCTCTTCGCCCTTTGCGGGGCGGGGGATGTCCACCAGCGTTGCGCCGTTGCGGATCTGGTCGCGTTCCTGCTGGGTGAAGACGCTTATGACGCCGAACTCGCCATCGTAACCCGGTGTGCGGATGACCCGGCCTTCGCGCATGCGCCCGATGCCCTCTGCCAGCGGGCAGCCGAAGCGCTTGAGCTCTTCTTCGGGCACGCGCTGCAGCACGTTCAGCTCGGAGCCGAACTCCGCGATGAGGTCCATGTAGGCCTTGTGCACCTTTTTGGAGCCGGGGCCCACGCCGACGACCTCGCTGAGCACTTCCTTGAGCGGGATGAGCGAGGTGTAGCCGGGCTGGTTGGCGGGCTGCACCGGTTCCTGACGATCCGCCAGTTCGAGTACCCGAGCGTAGACGCCGCGCGTGACCGGCTTGCCGCAGACAGGGCAGAGGCCCCCGCGCGATTCGGATTCCCGCGGGTCCATGACCACTCCGCACTTGCGGTGGCCGTCCATGTGGTATTTGCCTTCCTCGGGGAAGAACTCCACGGTGCCGAGAAATTTGTTGCCGAGGCCCTCGCCCTTGAGCGCGCGGTAGATGCCTTCGTAGGACATCTCGGCGCGGAAGAGGTTGGCCTCGCGCCCCAGTTTTTCACCGGAGTGCGCATCCGAGTTGGATACGAGCCGCACGCGGTCCAGCTCGCTCCAGGTCCAGTTCATTTCCGGGTCTGAAGACAGACCGGTTTCCATGGCGAATATCTCGCGGGAGTATTCGCCGAAGCACTCGGCTATGGAGTCGAAGCCGGACTTGGAGCCGAAGATGGAGAACCACGGGGTCCAGATGTGGGCGGGAACCACGAAGCCCATGGGGCTGGTGTTCAGGACGAGGTCCAGCAGGTCGCGGGAGTCAAGCCCGAGGATGGGGCGCCCGTCGGATTCGATGTTGCCGATGGCGTCGAGCTTTTCGTTGAAGCGCTTCACGGACTCGATGTCCGGCATGTAGACGAGGTTGTGGACTTTGCGGGTCTTGCCGCCGCGTTTGTATATGGAACTTATCTCCGCCTGAAGCATGAAGCGGGTGGTCCCGGCCAGCGGCCCCTGGGTTCCGGGGACGATGTCCTCGAGTCCCTGCGGATCCTTGAGGGTCAGCAACCCGGAACCGTCGTCCACAAGGTTCTCCTCGATCTCCTCCAGCCATCCGGGATGGGTGAAGTCGCCGGTTCCGAGGACGTTCAGGCCCTTGACACGGCCCCATGCGGCAAGCGTCCGTATGGTCAGATTCTTGCTGGTGGCCCTCGAAAAACGCGAATGAATGTGCAGGTCGGCGGTGAAACGTTCCATGGCCGAAACACTATGCCCAACGGTCCGATATTGCAACCCGGACAGACATATTTCACCTTGACGGGTGCTGTTGGTTGCGCATACAACGGCTGCCATGAAAACCGACATGCTCAAAGCGAGGGACTCCCTAGGCTATCTCAGTTATAAGACAAGTCGCGTCATATCCAATGCCCTTGCCGCCAAGTTTGCGGAGAACGGGATCAACGTCACCGTGGAACAGTGGCGGGTGCTGATGCCGCTGAACAAGGTGGACGGACTGCCGCAGGGGCGCATCGGCGAAGTGCTCATGCAGGAGAAGACCGGCATCAGCCGTCTGGTGGCGGGACTGGAGCGGCATGGCTACGTGCGCCGCGAGTCAGACCCGCAGGACAGAAGGCTCAAGCGGCTCTTCATCACCGACGCCGGACGCGAACTTGTTGAAAGAACCATAGTCCTCATGCATGAGGTCAACGATGTCGTGGAAGAGGGCATCGCGCCGGAAAGGCTGGCCTCGGCAAAGGAAGTGATGCACAAGGTGCTGGAGAATCTTCTGGGACATCCCGACCCCGCCGTGGCCTGCTCTCAGGAGCCGCCCGGTGAAGAGGAGGATGAATGAGGCTGCCGACGACCGGCCGAAAATGGCTGAAGGTCCTGCATCTGGCCGCCGCGGCGTGCTGGATCGGCGGGGCGGTCTCGCTGCTTTCGCTGTGGTTTCTCAAGCATGGACTGCTTGACGGCGCGGTGGTGCACGGCATCAACCGGGCCGCGCATCAGGTGGACATGGCGGTGGTGGTCGTGCCGGGGGCGTTCGGCTGCCTGCTTACCGGGCTGGCCTACTCGCTGCTGACCGAGTGGGGCTTCCTGCGTCACGGCTGGATTGTCGCCAAGTGGATACTCACCGTGGGCGCCATTCTTTTCGGGACGTATTATCTCGGCCCATGGGAGACCGCCATGATGGAGCTGACGGGCGTGATGGGCGCCGATGCACTGACGAATGCGCAGTACCTCCGCAATCAGACACTGAATTTTCAATGGGGAACGGTGCAGGTGGGCGTCCTGCTGCTGATGGTGTGGCTGTCAGTCTTCAAACCGTTCGGGAACCTGAAAAACAGGAAGGATAAGCGACATGCGTAATATGATTTTCGCACTGGCCGTGCTGGCGTTTCTCGTGACGGGGAGCGTGGCGGCGCAGGCTCAGGACAAGAAAGGCGGCCGCCCGCCCGCGCCGGTGGTCGTCGGCGAGGTGACTCAGGGCAAGGTGGCGCCGCGTACCGAATACATCGGCACCGTCTATTTCACCGAACAGTCCGATGTGGCGGCGGAAGTGGCCGGCAAGGTCGTGGACATCCCGGTGAACCACGGCTCCAGAGTGAAGAAGGGCGACGTGCTCGTGCAGCTTTCCACCGACATCATCGACCGCAAGGTCGCCAACGCGCGTGCGCTCTTGAATCAGGCGCAGGCCGAGTATGAAAATGCGCGCCTTGAGGGCGAGCGCGTGACCAAGCTCTTCGACAGCAAGTCCGTTGCCGAGGGCGAATATGACGCCAAGCGTCTCGGCGCGGAGTCGGCCGAGATGAAGATGGTGGCGGCGCGCGCCGTGCTGAATCGTCTCGAACTTGAGCGCCGCAAGAAAACCATCCGCGCTCCCTATGACGGCGTCGTAGTGCAGCGAAACGTCAGCCGCGGCGAATGGGTCTCCACAGGCTCCGTGGTGCTGGTCATGGGGCGCGACGACGAGTTCGACGTGGAGTGCAACATCCCCGCCCGCGCCGCCGGAGTGGTGCAGGAGGGGCTTGAAGTGACCGTGCGCGTGAACGAACGTGAACTCGATGGACGGGTTTACGCCATCATCCCCAAGGGAGACGTCTCCACTCGCACCTTCCCGGTCAAGATTCGGGTCAAGAGTCCCGGCTGGCTGGCCGAAGGGATGGAGGCTCGGGTCTCTCTGCCTTCTTCCGCTCCCGGCGAGACGCTGATCGTCCCCCGCGACGCGGTTATCTCCTCCCGCGGTCAGATGGTCGTCTGGACCATCGCGGACGGCAAGGCCACGCCGATCCCCGTTCGGGTCACCGGATTCCGCGGCCTTGAGGCCGGGGTGGTCGCCGAGGGGCTCAAGGAAGGCATGCCCGTGGTGGTCAAGGGCAATGAACGCCTGCGTCCCGGACAGCCGGTGCGGCCCGTTCAGGGCGGCAAGGAACAGTAGGGGGCGCAATGGATATCGTCAAAACGGCTATCACCAAGCCGGTCGCGGTTCTGGTGGCCGTCATACTGATCCTGCTTTTCGGGTCGCTCGCTCTCATCGGCCTGCCGTACCAGCTCTCGCCGAACGTGAGCGAGCCGGAGATTTCCATCACCACCACCTGGCAGGGTGCCACGCCGTATGAAATCGAGCGCGACATCATCGAAGAGCAGGAAAAGGTGCTCAAGGGCGTGCCCGGCCTCGTGGAGATGGAATCCACCTGCTCCAACGGGATGGGCGAACTGACGCTGAAATTCGAGATCGGGACCGAGGTCAACGGTGCGCTCCTGCGCGTGTCCAACAAGCTCGACGAGGTGCCGAACTATCCCGACGCCGTGGACAAGCCGATCATCTCCGCCTCGGGCGCCTCGGCCTCGCCGGTCATCTGGATGATTCTGCGCACGCTGCCGGGCAACGACCGGGATCCGCAGACGTACCGCACCTTTTTCGAAGACGAGGTGCGCCAGTACATAGAGCGCGTCGAGGGCGTGTCCGACCTGTTCATGGGCGGCGGACGCGAGGACGAGATGCAGGTGATCGTGGATCCGGTGAAGCTGGCCGCGTACAACCTGACCATCGGCGAACTCAAGGCCGCGCTCCAGTCCGCCAACGTCTCCATGTCCGCGGGTACCCTCGGTCTGGGACGGCGAGACTATCGCGTGCGTACCCCGGCCGACCTCAATACGCCGCAGAAGCTGCTCGACACGGTGATCAGCTCCTCCGGGCAGTTTCGCGTGCAGCTTCGCGACGTGGCCGACGTCGAACTCGGCCACGAGAAGGGCACCGTGGTCATGCTGCATAACGACGAGACTGGCGTGGCCATCGGCGTGGAGCCACAGCCGGGCAGCAACGTACTCGAGCTGACGGACCGCGTTCATGACGTGGTGCAGGAACTCAACGCGGGGATAATGAAGGACAATCAGGTCGCCTTCGACTGGGTCTATGACCAGCGCTCCTACATCAACGGCGCCATCGACCTCGTCCAGCGAAACATCATCATCGGCGGCCTGCTCGCCATCGCCGTGCTGATGATCTTCCTGCAGAGCGGAACCGCGACAATCATCGTCGCGGTCGCCATCCCTATATCCATCATCGGCTCGTTCATCATATTCGGCATAGCGGGACGAAGTCTGAACGTGGTATCAATGGCGGGCATATCGTTCGCGGTGGGGATGCTGGTGGACAGTGCCATCGTGGTTCTGGAGAACATCGACCGGCACCGGAACATGGGCAAGTCGGCCTTCAAGGCGGCCTATGACGGGGCCAGCGAAGTGTGGGGGGCGGTGCTTGCCTCCACCCTGACCACCGTGGCGGTCTTCCTGCCCGTGGTCTTCATGGAGCAGGAGGCGGGGCAGCTGTTCAAGGACATCGCCATCGCCGTCACCTGCGCCATCATCCTCTCGCTGTTCGTCTCCGTGCTGGTGATCCCCATGCTCGCCAACCGTCTGTATTCCTTCGCTGCCAAGCGCCAGGCCAAGCGGGCGAAGGGTGGCGATGAGCCGGAAAGGGAAAAGTTCCTCAAGCGCGTCATGAAGCCGGTGACCGCGCTGGGCGGTCGCATCTCGGACATGGTGATGGCCCTGTTGCGTGTCGGCATTGCCACATGGAAGGGGCGGGTGGTCACCATCCTGTCCCTGACTCTGGCCTCGGTGCTCATCGTCTGGGCCTTCTTCCCCAAGATGGAGTATCTGCCGCAGGGCAACCGGAACCTCATCCTGAACATTCTCATTCCGCCTCCGGGGCTTTCCTACGGCGAGCGGGAGGAGATGGGGCGCAACGTGTTCGACATGACCGCGCCCCACTTCAAGGAGCAGGTGGACGGTCTGCCGCAGATAAAGGATATGTTCTACGTCTCGGCGCCCACCATCAACCTCTTCGGCGTCATCGCCGAGCAGGAACAGCGCGCAGGGGAGCTGATCCCCATGTTCTCGCGGGTGCTCAATTCCATGCCCGGCGTGTACGGCGTATCGCTTCAGGCGAGCATCTTCGAGCAGGGGCTCGGCGAGGGCCGCAATATCTCCGT
The DNA here is from genome assembly GCF_059568665.1 of Pseudodesulfovibrio halophilus DSM 5663. Classification (NCBI taxonomy): domain Bacteria; kingdom Pseudomonadati; phylum Thermodesulfobacteriota; class Desulfovibrionia; order Desulfovibrionales; family Desulfovibrionaceae; genus Pseudodesulfovibrio; species Pseudodesulfovibrio halophilus. The sequence continues at coordinate 37,351 of NZ_JCANTV010000010.1, forward strand.
GGACATCAGCGGCACCAGCCTCGAGCGGATTGTCGCGGCCGCGGGGACCATGTTCGGCATGGCCATGAAGGAAATCCCCGGCGCACAGGTGCGTCCCATACCCTCGCTGGAGCTACTGTACCCGGAGGTTCGGTTCAACCCAATGCGTGACCGCGTGCGGGCCGCCGGGCTCACCGCCCGGGATCTGGGCGAGGCCGTGGATGTGATCCTCGACGGGCGCAAGATAGGCGACTACAAGGCCGCCGGTAAGAAGAAGATCGATCTGGTGCTCAAGGGCGCCGACGAGCTGGTGCGGACGCCCGAGGACCTGGAGCGCGCGCTCATCGCAACGCCCAACGGCGGCGCCGTGCCGCTCGACTCGCTGGCGAAGGTCGAACGGACTTACAGCCTGAACCAGATCCGCCACCTTGAGCGCAGGCGCACCATCACCCTGCAGGTGACGCCGCCCGAGAACATGCCGCTTCAGGAAGCCATGGAGACCATCCAGAACAAGCTGGTCCCGGCGGTGAAGGGCATGGGCCTTCTCGAAGGACTCAAGGTCCGCCTGTCCGGAGCAGCCGACAAGCTCACCGTGACGCGCGACGCGCTGCAGTGGAACTTCATCCTCGCGCTGTTCATCACGTACCTGCTGATGGCCGCTCTGTTCGAGAACTTCATCTATCCCTTCATCATCCTGTTCACCGTGCCGCTGGCCGGTGCGGGCGGTTTCCTCGGGCTCAAACTGGAAAACCTGTTCATCGCCCAGCAGCCATTGGACATCCTGACCATGCTGGGCTTCGTCATCCTCGTGGGGGTCGTTGTCAACAACGCGATCCTTATCGTGCACCAGTCGCTCAACAACGTGCGCGAGCACGGCATGGAGCATCTGGAGGCGGTGCTGGAGGCCACCCGAACGCGGCTGCGGCCCATCTACATGTCGGCGTCCACGTCCATCTTCGGTATGCTCCCGCTGGCCGTGGCTCCCGGCCCCGGTTCGGAGCTGTACCGCGGGCTTGGGTCGGTGGTGCTCGGCGGGCTGGCCCTGTCCACCATCTTCACGGTGTTCGTGATACCGGCGCTGCTCATGTTCTTCATCAAGATGGAGAAGGTGGGGAGCAAGGCCTAGAACGCGATTCGCGAATAAACGAAAACGCCCGTCGGATGACTCCGGCGGGCGTTTTTTTTACGGGTTGAGGAGGAAGCTAGTCGGGCGTGATTTCCGTGCCGATGCCGGACTTGGTGAACATCTCCAGCAGTACGCAGTTTTCCACGCGGCCGTCGATGATGTGGGCCTTTTCCACCTCGGGCAGGGCTTCGAGGCAGCACTTGATCTTGGGGATCATGCCGCCCTTGGCGGTGCCGTCCTCGATGACGCCGAACGCCTCGGTGCGGGTCATGGAGGTGATGAGCTCGCCGTCCTTGTCCAGCAGGCCGGGGACGTCGGTAAGCAGATGCAGCCGCTTGGCGCCGAGCTTGGCGGCCACGGCGCCGGCCACCGAGTCCGCGTTGATGTTGTAGGTGTTGCCCTCCTCATCCACGCCCACGGGCGCGATGACGGGGATGAAACCGGACTGCTCCATGGAGCGGATGACGTCCACGTTCACGTCGGCCACCTCGCCGACCTTGCCGAGGTCGATGATCTCGGGGGCGGTCTCGTCGTCGCTTTCGATGGCCAGCTCCTTGGGTTCGGCGCGGATGAGCATGCCGTCCTTGCCGGACAGGCCCACGGCCTTGCCGCCGTGCATGTTCAGCAGGTTGACGATCTGCTTGTTGACCTTGCCAACGAGCACCATCTCGACCACGTCCATGGTGGCGTCGTCGGTGACGCGATAGCCCTGTCGAAATACTGTCGGAATCTTCAGGGCCTCGAGCATTTCGCCGATCTGGGGACCGCCGCCGTGCACGATGACCGGGTTGACGCCGATGAACTTGAGCAGCACCACGTTCAGCGCGAAGGCGCGCTTGAGGTCTTCGTCGATCATGGCGTTGCCGCCGTACTTGATGACCACGGTCTGCTTGTAGAATTCGCGGATGAACGGCAGCGTCTCGATGATGCTGCCCGCCTGAAGCTGGTAGCGCTTCATGTCGCGTTGGCCGATGGGTTTCTTTTCCATTGTGTTCCTCGTCTTCTTGATTCCGTTGACGGATAGTTGCCCGCCCGGAGCGCGGCTGTCAACATCCATGGCGCGGAAGAAGGCAAGGAAGGTGTCGTGAATCCGGCGGGATGCCCTTGTCAGGAGGGGCGGAAATCACCTATCGTGACCGGCAACCAAGGAGGACGCGGTGAAGGAGTTCCGATTCAACCGGGTGGAATTCGCCGGATCGCTCGGCGATCTGGGAACCCTGCTCCCGCTGGCCATGGGCATGATAATGGTCAACGGGCTGGACCCTGTGGGCCTCTTCGTCACCGTGGGGCTGCTCTATGTGCTCGGCGGCAGCTACTACCGCGTGCCCATCGCCGTGCAGCCAATGAAGGTGATCAGCGCCTACGCCATCGTCACTGCCGCCTCGCAGGCGCAGATAATGGCCTCCGGCTGGCTCATGGCCGCCTGCCTGCTTTTTCTGGGCCTGACCGGGCTCGTGGACAACGTGGCCCGGATGATTCCCAAACCCGTCATACGCGGCGTGCAGCTCTCAACAGGTATCCTGCTCATGTCCAAAGGGGCGGGCTTCATAGCCGGGACGTCCCCGTTTCAGCAGGGGCAGGGCATGGCGGAACCGTTTCTCGCCTTCCAGATGGTCGGCCCCGTCCCCGTGGGCATCATCATAGGGGGACTCCTCGGCGTCGCCGCGCTGCTGCTTCTGGACAACAAGCGGTATCCCGCCGGGCTCGTGGTGGTCGCCGCAGGCGCCCTGTGCGGACTGCTGCTCGGTGCCGCTTCCGGGCTGGGCAAACTCTCCACCGGATTCAACCCGCCGCCGCTGCTGCCGTTCGGATTTCCCTCCGGTGCGGATTTCACGCTGGCCCTGTTCACCCTCGTATTGCCGCAGCTGCCCATGACGGTGGGCAACGCCGTCATCGCCAACCGCGACCTGAGCCTTGAATATTTCGGCGAGAACAGCAGGAGGGTCACCGACCGCGCGCTGTGCGTGACCATGGGCATCGCCAACGCCGTAGGCGCGCTGTTAGGCGGCATGCCTCTGTGTCACGGGGCCGGAGGGCTGGCGGCGCATTATCGCTTCGGCGCCCGCACCGGCGGGTCGAACGTCATCATCGGCGCCATTTTTCTTGCTTTGGCGATTCTCTTCGGGACGGGCATCCTGAACATCCTGCACCTGCTGCCCATGGCCGCGCTCGGCGTACTGCTGATCTTTGCCGGGGCACAGCTGGGGTTGACCATACTGGACATGCGCCAGCGGGATGAGCTGTTCGTGATTCTGGTGATGGTGGGCGTGGCGCTGGCCTTCAATCTGGCGTGGGCCTTCGGGGTGGGGCTGTTGGTGGCATGGGTTCTGCGACGTGGTGTTTCCATCTGATCCGGTCGCTCTGTCGATTTTCTGCCAATAAAAAAGCGGACGGAGAGAGCTCCGCCCGCTTTGTTGGTTGCCGTGTGCGTCCTTACTGTTTTTCCAGCGCCATCTTGATGAACTCCCGCACGGGCATCCCGTTGGGTGCCTTGGCGTCCGGGTCGATCTCCAGAACGCGGCGCCATGTCTTGGCCGCTTCCTGTGCGTTCTCCAGATCATAGAACAGGACGATGCCCTTGTTGAACAGCGGGGTAATGTGTACCGGGTCCAGCTCCATGGCCTTGTCGAAGGCCTCGATGGCCTTTTCCGGTTTGCCGGTGCGGCGATACATCACGCCGAGGTCCGACCACACGCCGGGTTTGGACGGGTCCAGTTCCAGCGCCTTTTCATACGCCTCCACCGCCTTTGCAGGGCGGTCGTGGTCGAAGTAGTGATTGCCCAACGCGGTCCATGCGCGCGGGTCCTCGGGGTGGTTCTCCACCGCCTGCACGAGCTTGCCGGACTGATCCTGCGTCGGAGCCTGCGTGGGCATCTGTGCCGGTGCCTGCGCCTGATGGGCGCTGCCGCCCGAGCCGGAACTCATGGTCATGACAGTGACCGCGTTGCTCACGAACGCCCCGGCGAGAAAGGCGAGGACCGCCACGATAATGGTCTTGGAATTGCCTTTTTCGGCCATACGGTTCCTCCGTTTTCTTGCGTTTGAGCCGGAAATCGTACCCGTTTCGCTCCTGAAAGGCCACGATAAAATATATACACCCGGGGTAGGGAATGGTTGCCTCGGGAGGCTTGCCGTTTCGCGGATGTGCGGGTATCTTGCGCCTCCCGAAAACAATGCAAGGAGGGGCAGCCAGCTGCCGTTCGCCAGGAGATGAAGAAATGGAAAATCCGCTTGTCCTGCTTGAGACCCCCGCAGGGGAAATACTCGTTGAACTGTATCCCGACAAAGCGCCCGAGAGCGTCCGCAATTTCCTCGAATACGTGGACGAAGGGTTCTACGACGGAACGCTCTTCCACCGGGTCATCAAGGGATTCATGATTCAGGGCGGCGGTCTGACGTTCTCCATGGAGGAGAAGCCCGCGCGCGAGGCTATCGCAAACGAGGCGAACAACGGTCTCTCCAACGTGGAAGGCTCCCTCGCCATGGCCCGCGAACCCGAGGCGCACAGCGCCCGGGCCCAGTTTTTCATCAACGTGGCCGACAACTCGGACATCGACTACAGGGACGACTCCGACGAGGGCTTCGGCTACTGCGTGTTCGGTCAGGTGGTGGATGGAATGGATGCGGTGACGAAGATCGCCAAATCCAAGACGCGTTCCTTTCAGGGGTTCGACGACGTGCCGGTTGACCCGGTCTCCATCATCGCGGCCTACCGCTTCGAGTAGGAGCTGCGGAGGCTCGACCCTTCGCGCTTTTCTGCAGGCGGCTTAACGGTCGATGCATTCGATTTCCGCGCTGCCGAGCGGCGGGCGGCGGTCCATGGCCACGGAGTTTCCGGGCATGGACTTGGCGTATTTCTTGATGTGAGCGGCGCGTTCGCCCACTTCCATAAGGGAGCAGGGGGCCACGACCTCGAGCACGCCCATGGATACGCTGACGATCGGATATTCGCGCTCAAGCCCGTCCCGCCCCTTGGCCTTGATCCAGCCGGCCTTGCGGTCCTCTTCGGTATAACATCCCTTTACCGTACGCTGGAAACAGCGCCGGATGGACTGACAGGTGCGCTCGACGGCCTGTTTGGAGGTGATGACCACGAAGTCGTCACCGCCGATGTGGCAGGCGAGCGCGTCCGAAGGGCCATGCTTGCGCGTGGCCCAGGTTATGATGTCCGCGCAAAGCTTGATGATGCGGTCGCCGTTTCGAAAGCCGTAGGAATCATTATAGACTTTGAAGTTGTCCAGATCCGCGTAGATGATGCAGAACTGTTCCGAGCGCTGCATCCGGGCCTCCAGTTCCTGCTCGATGGCCACGTTTCCCGGCAGCCCGGTGAGCGGGTTCGTGCCTTTGGCCATCTCCACCTGCACCTTGGCGAGCGTGTCGAGCAGCTTCTGAACCGATACGGTGCCGTACAGCTTGCCGCGTCGCACCACGATGACCTCGTCGTAGGCCTTCATGGCGTCACGGTCCATGGCGAGGCGGGCCGCCTGTTCCACGGGCATGGATGCGTCCACGATGAGCGGATTGTCATCCATGACCGACGTGACTTCGCGCTTGTAGTACAGGGCCACGCCGTACTGCGAGGAGAGCTGCCTGTTGAGATAGTATTCCGTCACGAGGCCGGTGGGGCTCTCGTTCTCGGTTACGACAAGACTGGAGAACTGGTTGTTTCTCTTGAAGAAGTCCTGCGCAAAGGACACCAGCGCGTCCGGAGCGATGGCGTGTGGCGCTTCAACCACTTCTCCCACCGGAATGGAGCAGGTAACCATCTTGTGGGAAACCTGGGCGATGGACTTGAGCTCGTCCCAGTTGTTGTGGGCGTTGCGTTTGTGCCTGCTCGGTCGGCCGAGGTAATACCCCTGTCCGCAGTGCACGCCGATGTCCATGAGACAGATGGCCTGATCGCGGTTTTCGATGCCTTCCGCCACGATCCGGGAGCCGATCTTGTCAGCAAAGCTGGTGATTGTTTCGGCCAGAGCGCGTTTTACCGGATCCCGATGGATGTCCAGAATCAGGGACTTGTCCAGTTTTATGTATTCGGGCTGCAGTTCCGCGATGGCGGAGAGCCCGGAGTAGCCTGCGCCAACGTCGTCCACTGCAACCAGAAATCCCTGACTGCGGTAATGCGCGAGCGTCTTGTAGAACAGGCCGAAATCCTGAACGCTCTGTCGTTCGGTGATTTCGAAGACCACGTTTTCCGGGGCGAGTCCCTGACGTTCGAGGAGGTCGAGGGTGTTGCCGGGGGTGAAGAGAGGGTCGGCGAGGGTCTTCGGGTGGATGTTGAGAAATATCTTCTGATGCTGATTCATGGAGCCGAGGCCGCTGATGGCCCGCTCGCGGCATAGCTGCTCGAGGCGGAACAGGCTGCCGAGCGGCTCCGCCAGCTCGAAGAGCATCAGCGGGGATTCCAGTCTGCTGTTGCGGGGACCGCGCGCCAGCGCCTCCCAGCCGTGCACTTCCCCTTGGCGCAGGTCGAGTATGGGCTGATAGCTCGACCGAATGCGCCCGTTGTTGAGGATATCCTCGAACTCCGCGGCAATGCGAGTGTTGCGAAGCTCCAGCGGAAGGGAGGCCATGCGGCGCGCTTCGGACAGAGCGGCGGGGAGCTCGAGGACGTCGCCTGCCTCGTTGGTGCCTGTCATGGAGTACCCCACGCCCACTTCCATGCCTATGCCGGTCCATTGCAGCATGGTTTTCTTGAGCGCGCTCTGAAGCCGCACTTTGACGGCATATGTCAGGTCAGCCGGATCGGGCTGGCTGTTTTCGCCGCAATCCCATGCGATTATGTACTCACCCGGCTCGGACGGCAATGCTCTGGTTCGATGCTCCGGGAGCACTTCATCCACGACTTCGCGCACGGCTCTGGAGAGCTCGGTTTCGATGCGTTCGGTTATTTCGCTTCCGTAGACCCCGTTATAGAGGGCGAAGTCGCGGATGGTGACGAGCAGAACGATGACCGGCCTGCTGAGGTCCGGCGTCCATGGTTGCAGTCCGGCCTTGCAAGAGGGCTGACTGAGATCGTCCTGATGGCGAATTCTGGAAAGGAAAGATCGTAACATGGTCTGTGTGTCCCGCTTGTTTCAATAAGGTCACCCGCCATTGGTACTCGGAATGAATGCTGCTGTGTTACGATTCGGTGGTCTTGATGAGAAGAATGGGAAAAGGATTGGTGAAAACTGGTGAGGAGTATGTCGGAATCCATTGAAAATGGATGGCCTTGCCGTTTCGTGTGGAATTAAGGCTTAGATTACAAGCTGAATCGGGGCTGCAATTAGGTACACCATGGTGATGAAGTTTGCCGCGTTTCGGTGCCCTCTCGCTCTAGCCCAAGCTGCTTGAAAGAGTCTCTTAAGGCCTTCCTGTCGTGTGTTCGTGTACAGTGGATTTCAGCGTTTGATTATTCGAAGAAGGTGCTTCTCGAATGATCCAAGGGCATTCATGGTGGGGTCAAACAGTGGGTCATTTTCCACGTTTTCAGCGGCAAGGAGACTGTTCATTATCAAGACTTTGACCAGTGACCCGCCATGGGGGCAACACCAAGCCAAGCGTAAACGCTTCTTCAGCAAGCATAGAGGTCTCCTTGCTCAAGGAGTTCCCTGTGTCCATAGCGCTTGGTCATATTTCACATGCAACGCCCTAGGACCAATTTGTTTTGAGGCCGAGATACAAAAGCAACGTGCCTTGTGAAGACTTGAAACAGCAAAAATCCTATTTAACTTATTATCTTACATGTTTTGATTTTATATAAGTCTGAAGATCGTCCATGGCGGCCAGAAGCTGTGCATAGCTAGTGTAAGAATCATGCTTGTAAAGCAATTCTTCTTTGTTGTTGTATTGCAGCCAGTCATTGTGCAAGACTTTACCTTCTCTGATGAAGTCCCAGAAAAATTTTGAACCGGGACGCATGTAGAGAATAGAAACCGAGCATTGTTGAGGATGTATGCGGTCGATGAATTCTTTCATCATCTCCAAGCTACGTGGCGTCTCACCAGGAAGCCCAACTGTAAGATAAGCGTCCATGCGTAAGTCGATGTCAAGAGCGTGGCGGTATAGTTCCACGGCCTGTTTCATGCTGAATCTTTTGTTCATTTTCTTTTGCACCACGGGGTCAAGGCTTTCAATGCCGATCCCCACCTGCGCCACGTTTCGACTTTTCAGGTAGTCCAAGTACTTTTTATCAAGGGAGTCTACCCGCTCCGTGATGTGAAGGGGAATGCCATTGTGATTTTCATGAATCCAATCCAGCATTTCTACAGCAAAAGGACGGACAGCGGAAAAAGTAGCGTCTTTGAAACGGACTTCTTCGGGCTTATATTGCGTGAACAGCATGTTAAGCACGGACTTAGCGTAGTTCACGGGCCAGGCGAAGAATCGTCGATTGCTTAAAGCTTTGTTGCCGCAGAAACCGCAACGGAACGGGCACCCGCTGCTGATGCGGGTGGTGAGCTTGCGTTTGCCAGTCTTGGATTGGATGTGGTCAAGATATCGTCTCGTCTGGAAGGCTTCGAAATCAGGCACGGGGGCCTGGCCGTAAATCTTGTTGAAATTCGGGCGAGGTTTTTCAATCCGGCCCAACTCACCGCTTCGGACAAGGTAGCCACTTTCTTTGTTTAAAGGCGTATCGGCTGCCACCGCCGCAAGTGCGGCCCGAACGCCGTGAACGATATCCCCGTTTACGAAATAACATCCATTCAGTGAATATTTTTGCAGAATTTCGAGCAGTGGGCTTGAGGTAGGCAGCATTATCCCAAGTGTGGGCCACGGCATTTCAAGGAATTTGCGTTCATCAGCGAGATTGAAAAACTGGACTGGAACGATGAGCAGGTCGGGATTGATCTGCTCCAGTTTACGGTGCATGCTCTCAAACGGAATTTCTTCAATCTGACAGTCCATGCAGTGCACCTTAATCTCTTTGAAGCGTTTGGCTTCGGCAGCGAGTTGTGGCAGCAGCAGCATGGCTTCAGGGACGTTCTTTGGTGTGCCGAGGTCGGTATTTTCGTAGTTGACGAACTTGCCATCAGAGCGTGGTGGTTTGAGAATAACGACGTTTTTCACAAAAAATACTCCATGAGTTTGATAAAGCTATCAATACTCCCTTAAGTTAGTGGAGCCTAGAAAAGTCTTTTTTCCACTTACGAAGAGGCCACCTTATATTGCCTTGACCTGGCTTGGGGGATCAAGTCCAAAAAAGTAGGGGCTCCCACGTTTTGTATGGAATTCAGGCTTTGGATACAAGATAAATCGGGGCGGTAGCTAGGTACACTCTGGTGGTGAAGTTTGCCGCGTTCCGGTACCCTGTCGCTCAGACCCAAGATGCAAGGAGAAACCAGTCTCTTCTGGTCTTGCTCGTTAAAGAAAAGGGGATGGGCATGCGGCCAGCCTCCTGTTCGAAGTGGATGCGGTCGCTACCGCGCCCGCGTTTTTTTCGCACGCTGTGCAGTATGAAAAAGGGGGGTGTTCGCTCAGTGGGTAGCTATAGGGTAGCAAAAAAGAAAACGGTTGCATGCAGTAATACATGCAACCGTTTGTTTTTCTTGGTGGAGACGAAGAGATTTGAACTCTCGACCCCTGCCTTGCGAAGGCAGTGCTCTCCCAGCTGAGCTACGTCCCCGTTGGTGGAAGGATTTTTAGCCCCAAAAGGGGGGCGGCGGCAAGACTTTTTTCGCCATGTGCGCGGTTCGGCTTGAAAAAGGCCGTCAATCCAGCCCGAGCTTTTTCAGGAGCGTGGTGATGCGGTTCTCGTAGGTGTGTTCCAACAGAATCAGCGATTCCCACGCGGCGCGCAGTTCACGCCGGAAGGCTTCGTTGGCGGAAAACTCGTCCATGAGGGCGGATATGTCCTTCGGCGTCCTGAAGCTGACCGCCCGCACGAGGTCGTGCGGGAAAATGTCCAGCCCCGGGGTTTCGTCCGTGAGCAGGAAGCCCCCAGCGCACCAGACGTCGAAATGACGCTGGGTCAGCCCGGCCGGGAGCAGAGGGCTGGTCATGTTCAGCGTGAAAGGGGCAGTGCGGTATACCGCGGGCAGGTGCGCGTAATAATCCAGCATGGGGCGCACGTCGAGCAGACCTTCGCTTTTCCAGCCGTCGTCGCCGAACACCGTGAGATTCTCCACGGCCTGCAAACACATGCTGCGCCAGCGTTTGCCGGATTCCTCGGCGCCCAGCGACGGCTTGCGGACCGCGTTGTCGGGCCAGAGCGCGTCGATGCCGAGGCGTTCACGCCACCAGAACCAGTCCGGCCGTTCGCCGCGTAGCAGCATGGCCTCCGCCTCTCGCATGGCCTCGTCTGGAAGGGAGAGGCCGGCGTAAAAAGCATCCTTTTTGGGAAACTCGGAGCGACCGACAAAGATCGGATGCTTGGATACGTCCCCTGCGTGCTCAGGCAGATGTCCCCCCTCGCGGAAGGTCTCGGGACTGGCCGCCAGCGGCAGATGGTGCACGCTCTTCGCGCCCTGCGACTCAAGCAACGGTATGAAGCTGGCGTCCGTAACGAACAGGTCTGCTTCCTTCCAGAACGGGGACTTCATCCACGGCAGCAGGTTGAACGGATTGTCCACCATCCAGATCGCCACGCGAACGCCTGCTTCACGCAGCAGGTTGAAGCCGAGTCCGAACGGATCCAGCCCCTTGAAGTTCACCGAAAAGAACAGCTCGGGCTTCTTCTGTTCGAGCATTCCGGGCAGCTCTGTGCCGGGCGATCGCTCCACAGCTTCGGCGTCCGGGATGGAGACGGCGATGTCCCCGGCCTGAAAAGCCCGGGACAGCTCCTTGCCCAGCAGGTCTTCGGTCTGGTAGGGGAGCCAGACCCGGCGCTTGGCGCAGCGCGACCTCGAGCCCGTCGCGGCCAGCCGTCCGGCCAGCGGCCCCCAGAACGAGGGGAACGCCTTGAGGTTGGGCCGGTACCGCACCACGCGTACCTGTCCGGCGAAATCCGAAGTGAACATTTCCGGTTCGATGCGCCAGAACGAGCTCGGAATACGCGATGCGAAATCCGGGATCTGCTGTTCGAAGTCCGGGCATTCGATGAAGAGCGGAGCCCGGTATTCGGGAAACAGCTCCGGCAGCCGTTCCGGTTCCGGCCCGAGGCCGAGAAACACGGTTTCCACGCCTGAGCCGAAGATTTCGAAGTGTTCCTTCTCGGCGGGCATGGTCTGTTTTCGACCCAGTTCGTTGACGATGCGCTGGCGCTCGGGACGGTTGCTCATGGGAAAACTTGGCTTGTGCGGCGGATTCGGCTAAAGAAGCTCCACGCCGCAGATGGAGGCATATGCCGTGAAACAATACAAGGACCACTATTTCAAGCGGGCCAAGCAGGATAACTATCCGGCCCGGTCCGTCTACAAACTGCAGGAAATCGACAAGCGGTTTCAGATATTCAAGGGCGCGAAGACGGTCATCGACCTCGGCGCGGCCCCCGGGTCGTGGACGCTCTGGGCTGCCAAAAAGGTCGCCAAGGGCGGCCGGGTTCTCGGCGTGGACATTCAGGACACGGACACCGTCTTTCCGGAAAACGTCACCTTTCTGCAGGAGGACGTCTTTTCCGACTCGCCGGATCTTCTGGCCGCCATGGAGCCGCTTCTCCCGTTCGACCTCGTCATAAGCGACATGGCACCCAAAACCACCGGCGTCAAGTTCGCGGATCAGGCCAACAGTCTTGAACTGTGCGAAAAAGCGTTTGAAATCGCTCTGAAGCACCTCAAAAAGGGCGGCCACTTCGTGGTCAAGAACTTCGAGGGACCGGATACCAAGGGGTACATCGACGGCATCCGTCCGAGCTTCGGCAAGGTCAAGACCTTCAAGCCCAAGAGCAGCCGTGCGGAAAGCAAGGAGGTCTTCATTGTCGGACTTGGCTTCAAGGGCGATGACGGGTAATATACTCGCGCCACAACATTCAGGATACGATTCTCAGGAGGAAATACATGGCTGGACACAGTAAATGGGCCAACATTCAGCACCGCAAAGGCCGTCAGGACGCCAAAAAGGCGAAATTTTTCACCAAGGCGGCCAAGGACATCATCCTCGCCGCCAAGGCCGGCGGCGGCAACCCCGAGGACAACTCCGCGCTGCGGCTGGCAATCCAGAAGGCCAAGCAGGTCAACCTGCCCAAGGACAGGATTGAAAACGCCATCAAGAAGGGCACCGGCGAGATCGCGGGCGGCGACATCCACGAAGTCTCTTACGAGGGGTATGCTCCCGGCGGCGTGGCAATGCTCATCGAGGCTGCCACCGACAACAAGAACCGCACCGTGGCCGAAATCCGCCACCTGCTGACTAAGCATGGCGGAAACATGGGCGAGGCCGGTTCCGTGGCCTGGATGTTCAACAAGAAGGGCGTCATCACCTTCAAGAAGGAATCCTACTCCGAGGATGACCTCATGGAAGTGGGCCTCGAAGCCGGTGCGGAAGACATCATCGACGAGGGGGAAATGCTCTCCGTGCACTGCGCCCCCTCCGAATACGTTGCCGTCCAGCAGGCCTTTGACGAAGCGGAGATGACCTATGAATCCTCCGAGCTGCAGCAGGTGCCCGAGAACCTCGTGCCCGTGGACAAGGAGACCGGCCAGAAGGTCATCAAGCTCATGGACTTCATCGAAGACAACGACGACGTGCAGAACATATACGTCAATGCCGATTTCCCCGACGATCTGATGGAAGGCATGGAATAACGCATGGATGACGCCTGCGGCCTCGTGGTCATCGGCCTTGACCCCGGCTCGCGGGTGACGGGCTACGGCATCATCCGGGAGCTGTCCGGTCAGGTCAGTCTTGTGGAAACTGGAACCATCCGGACACCGGTCAAGAAGCAGATGGCCATGCGGCTGGGGGTGATTCATTCCCGGCTCGCGGAGCTCATAGGCAGCCACTGCCCGGTGGAGGCCGCCATCGAGAGTGTCTTCGTCTCCAAGAGCGCCACGTCGGCCCTCAAGCTGGGGCAGGCGCGCGGTGCCGCCATGGCGGCGTGCGCCGTGGCCGGGCTTTCCGTTGCGGAATACGAGCCGTCCAAGGTCAAGAAGAACCTCGTGGGCGTGGGCAACGCCCCTAAGGATCAGGTCGCCTTCATGGTGGCCCAGACGCTGGGCGTGAAAAAGCCGGACTGGGCCGAAGACGCCTCGGATGCGCTGGCCATAGCCATCTGTCACCTCAACGAGCGGCGGATGCGCAGACTTACCGGCAGTTGACCGAACGATTTCGAAAAGGCCGCTCGCTCCGGGCGGCCTTTTTCATTGGCGTTCGGCCCGCCCCTTTCCTTTGAATGTCTGGCCCTAATGGTATAAAGTGCCTCGTCAGCGGGCGGAAAAGACCGCGCCCCCGGAGAAATCATGATCGCATATCTTGAAGGACGACTGCTCGGATTCGACGATACATCGCTTGTGCTGCTCACGCAGGGGGGCGTTGGCTACGAGATTCTGGCGCCGACGACGGTGCTCTCCCGTCTGCCGCAGAAGGGCGGGGAGGTGCAGCTGCATATCCATACCGCCGTCGCGGAAAAGGCCATCGACCTCTACGGCTTCGGCTCCGCCGACGATCTGCGGCTGTTCCGTACGCTCATTTCCATCGACAAGCTCGGTCCCAAGAAGGCGCTGGCCATTCTTTCGAAATTCGACGCCGATCATCTGCGCGAGATAGCTTTTCGCGAGGATGTGGACACCATGGCAACGGTGCCCGGCATCGGCCCCAAGTCCGCCAAGCAGATCCTGTGGTTCCTCAAGGATAAGGTGGACAAGCTCGCCTCCAGTGGCAAGGGCACGACCATCCCGACCCGCGACGCCGCGCCCGCAGGCCCTCAGGGACAGTATTTCGACGCGCTGACAGCCCTGAAGAACCTCGGGTACTCCGAAGAAGAAGTCAGGCCCATGCTCAAGGCCGTCTTTGAAGACGAGCCAGACCTCGACGCGGCCGGTGCCATCCGGGCCACGCTCAAACAGATCGCCAAGGACCGTTCATGAGCAAGTGCACCATGCCGGATGACACCATTCGTCCACGCAAACTCGGAGACTTCATCGGCCAGAACGACCTGCGCGGGAATCTGGAAGTCTTCATCAAGGCCGCTCAGAATGCCGGGACCGCCATGGACCACACGTTGTTCTACGGCAACCCCGGCCTCGGAAAGACCACGCTGGCGCGGATCATTTCATCGGAGTTGGGGGTGAACATGGTCTCCACTTCCGGGCCGGTCATGGAACGCTCCGGTGACCTTGCCGCCATCCTGACCAACCTTGAGCGCGGCGACATCCTTTTCATCGACGAAATTCACCGCATGCCCGCCACGGTCGAGGAAGTGCTGTACCCGGCCATGGAGGACTTCCAGATTGATCTTGTGATCGGATCCGGCCCGGGCGCGCGCACGGTCAAGCTGGACCTTGAGCCGTTCACTCTCGTGGGCGCAACCACTCGCATCGGCCTGCTGACATCGCCGCTTCGCGATCGCTTCGGCTGTATTTTTCGCATTGAGTTCTATTCGCCGGAAGAACTGGCCGCCATCGTCAAACGCGCCTCGACCATCATAGATGTGAAGGTCTCTGACGAGGGCGCCCTGACCATCGGGAAACGCTCCCGCGGTACGCCCCGTATCGCCAACAGGCTGCTTCGCCGTGTGAAGGACTTCGCCTCGGTTCACGGCGACGGCAACATCGACCGCGAACTGGCGGAAATGGCGCTGGACCGGCTCGACGTGGACCCTTACGGGCTGGACCACATGGACCGCCGTATCCTGACGCTGATGATCGAACATTTCGGTGGCGGGCCGGTGGGCGTGAAGACTCTTGCCGCCGCGTGTGCCGAAGAAGTGCGCACCATCGAAGACATCTACGAGCCGTTTCTCATCCAGTGCGGGTTTCTCAAGCGTACCCCGCGCGGGCGCGTCGCCACTCCCAAAGCCTACAAACATCTGCGAATGCGGCTTGAGGACGGCGATGACCAGCTGACACTCATCTGATTGTACCGTCAGTCATGTGGCCTCAGGCCGCGTGTCCCGTAGCCGAAAAAAAAGGCCGCCCCGAGGGGCGGCCTTATTGTATTGTCGGTCGAAACCGGTAGCTAGACCCGACCTTCCTCGATGCCGTGGCAGGCCACGCGGGTTCCGGATTCGAGCGTGAGCAGCTCGGGAACCTCGGTGCGGCAGCGCTCGTCCGCGTGCGGACAGCGTCCGTGGAAGACGCAGCCGCTTGGCAGGTTGATGGGCGTGGGTACGTCGCCGGAGAGGCGAATGTGCCCGCCCGCCTGACCGCCGAGCCTTGGAATGGCCGAGAGCAGGGCGCGGGAGTAGGGGTGTTGCGGGTTGCCGAACAGTTCCTTCACATCCGCCAGTTCGCACAGGCAGCCGAGGTACATCACCGCCACGCGGGTGGAGATGTGTTCCACAACGGACAGGTCGTGACTGATGAACAGGTATGTCAGACCGCGCTGTTCCTGCGCGTCCATCATCAGGTTCAGGATCTGCGCCTGAATGGACACGTCCAGCGCTGCGATGGGTTCGTCCGCAGCCACGAATTCAGGGTCGAGCACGAGAGCCCGCGCGAGGCTGATGCGCTGGCGCTGGCCGCCGGAGAACTCGTGGGCGAAGTTGTCGATCCATGCGGTGTTCACGCCGACCTGATCCATGGTGTTCAGGATGATGTCGCGCACTTCCTTGCGGTTCAGGTTCGGGTTGTGAAACCTGACGGGCTCTTCCAGAATCTGTTTGACGGTCATGCGCGGGTTCAGTGACGCGTATGGGTCCTGAAAGACCATCTGCATGCGCGTGCGATAGGGGCGGCGTCGACGGCCCGTGAGGGTGTCGATGCGCGTGCCGTCGTAGTGGATTTCCCCTGCGTTGGGCTGATACAGCCCCATGACCGTGCGCGCCAGGGTGGACTTGCCGCAGCCGGACTCGCCGACGACCGAGAGGGTCTCGCCCTTGCGGATGTCGAGGCTGACGTTGTTCACGGCTTTGACGAGGGTCTTTTCCCGCGTGACCTTGCCGCCCTTGAAGGACAACTGGTCCACGATGGAGCCGGATATGTCGAAGTGTCTGTCGACGTTCTTGACTTCGAGGAGCTTACTCATTGCAGGCTTCCTCCATGAAGCAGGCCACGAATCCGCCGGCTTCGGTCTGACGCAGCGGCGGCGTCTGTGTGGCGCAGTAGTCCTTGCGGTTCTCGCAGCGCGGACAGAAGGGGCAGCCGTCGGGCATGTCCCTGAGCGAAGGCATCATGCCCGGAATCTGGTTCAGGCGGTTGCCGTGCGCGCTCTGGGGCAGGGCCTTGATGAGTCCCTTTGTATACGGATGCTGCGGATTTTCGATGATGCGTTTCGTGGGGCCGACCTCGACCACGCGTCCGGCGTAGAGCACCGCGATGCGTTGGGTGACTTCGGAAACCACCGCGAGGTCGTGGGTGATGAGCATCAGGCCCATGTTCTCGGTTTCGCAAAGCTCCAGGAGCAGGTCCATTATCTCGGCCTGAATGGTCACGTCGAGCGCGGTGGTGGGCTCGTCCGCGATGATCAGGTTCGGGTTGGTCAGCAGCGAGATGGCGACCACGATGCGCTGGCGCATGCCTCCGGAGAACTCGTGCGGATACTGTTCGAGGCGCTTCTCGGGAGAAGGGATGTAGACCTTCTTGAGCTTGTCGATACAGATCGCCGTGGCTTCCTTGTCGGAGATGTTCATGTGGGCGCGAAGGGTTTCCTTCATCTGGGTGCCCACGGTCAGCACGGGGTTGAGGGTCATCATGGGGTCCTGAAAGATCATGGAGATCCTGTTGCCCCGGATGCGGCGCATCTTCTCGTAGGGATATTTGGAGATGTCCTCGCCCTGGAAGATGACCTCTCCGCCGGATATGAAGCCCGGTTTGGAGATGAGGTTGATTATGGAGAAGCCGAGCACGGATTTTCCTGCGCCGGACTCGCCCACCAGGCCGAGGCGTTCGCCCTTGCCCAGCGAGAGGCTTACGTCCCTCACGGCGCGGACGTTGCCGCTTCGCAGGGCGAACTCCACGCTGAGGTTGTTTATGTCTAGCAGATGTTCCACTGTCTACCCCTTGTACAGTTTGGGGTTCAGGTAATCCCTGAGCCAGTCGCCCAGAAGGTTGATGACCAGAATCAGCGCCACCAGGATGATGCCGGGGAAGATGGTGATCCACCATGCACCGGAGAATATGTACTCGAAGCCCGCGGTGATGAGCGAACCGAGAGAGGGGCGCGTGACCGGCATGCCCAGCCCGAGGAACGAGAGGGCGGCCTCGCTCATGATGGCGTTCGCCACCTGCACGGTGGAGATGACCAGAATGGGCGAGAGGGTGTTTGGCAGAATGTGGCGCCACATGATGCGCTTCTTGGACAGCCCGATAATGCGCGCGGCCTCGACGTATTCCTTCTTGCGTTCGGCAAGCACGTTGGCGCGGATGGTACGGGCGTACTGGGGCCACTCGGCCAGACCGATGATTATGATCAGCAGCGGAATGGCGACCTTGGCGTAGTTGCCCACGCCGAAGACCGTCTGGAAGATGGCCCCGATGAATATCGCCACCATGTATGTCGAGAACGAGAGCTGCACGTCCGCGATGCGCATGAGGATGTTGTCCAGCTTGCGCACGTAGCCGGAGAGCAGGCCCACCACGATGCCGATGACCGCCTGAAGGGCCACGGCGCCGAGACCGATGATGATGGACACGCGCATGCCGTAGAGCATGGTGGAGAGCATGTCGCGGCCCTGCGCGTCGGTGCCGAGCAGGAATTCGGTGGTGCCGCCCTCATACCAGGCCGGGGGCATCTCCGCGTCCATGATGTCGATGGTGGTCGGGTTGTAGGGGTCGTGCGGCGCGATGATGGGTGCGCCGAAGGCCGATACCACCAGGACCAGGAGAATGCCGAAGCTGATGTAGGCGATGGGGTCCCGGAGGAAACTGTAGAGGAAGTAGGATTCCTTGAAGCGTTGCCATTTGGATCTCATTATTTCCGCCCCGTAACCCTGACCATGGGGTTGATCAGTCCGTAGATGATGTCAACCAAGGTGTTTACCATAACGAAGATGAAGCCGACGAAGACGAGGTACGCGACCATGAGCGACGTGTCGGCGCGTTCCACGGATTCGATGAACATGGATCCCATGCCCTGCCAGTTGAACACGGTCTCGGTCAGGATGGTGAACGCCACCATGATGCCGAGCTGGACGCCGCCCACGGTGATGACAGGCAGCAAGGTGTTCTTGAAGGCGTGCACGATCCAGACGCGGCTGGGCTTGATGCCCTTGGCCCACGCGTACTTGACGTACTCGGACTCCAGCACTTCCATCATTTCTGAACGTATGAGCCTGATGAACAGCGGGAGCATGATGGAGGAAAGCGCGATGGACGGCATGATGAGATGTTCGAGTCCGTCGGCAGTCAGGAGACCGCTCTTCCACCATCCGAAAAGGGTGACGGTTTCACCGCGACCATATGACGGCAGCCAGCCGAGTTCGACCGAGAATACATAAATGAGAAGGATGGCCGTCAAAAAGACCGGCATCGAAACCCCGACGATGGACCCCCCCATCGTGAATCTCGAAAACCAGTGTCGTGGTCGTATTGCGCAGAATATTCCCAGCGGAACGGAGAGAAATACTATGATGCAGGCGCTGGCGAATACGAGCTCCAGAGTGGCCGGAGCCTTCTGCATGATGACATCCATGGCGGGCTTCTTGAAGAAGAAGCTCCGGCCCAGATCCCCCTGAACGGCGTTCTTCAGAAAGCGGCCGTACTGCACGAAGAAGGGATCGTTCAGTCCTAGGCGCTCTCGAATCTCCGCCCGCTCTTCGGGGGTGACCCGCTGTCCCACGAGATCGCGGACGGGGTCGCCGAAGTTGTGTTTGATGGCGAAGCCGATGAAGCCGATGATCATCATGACCAGCAAGGCTTGCGCGACTCGCTTTACGATAAAGGCGAACATGTGCGTCTAATCCAGTATGTTTTGTTGTGAAAGGGGAACCTCCGAGCGGAGGTTCCCCTTTTGATGACGTCTTCTGGGTGCTTCCCTTATTCGACCACGAGGTCGCCGAAGTACGGGAAGTTCATGGTGTTGACGATGACTTCGGTGTTCATGTTGTCCTTGGAGGCCCAGGCGAGGTCCTGCCAGTGCAGGGGCACGAACGCTGCGTCTTCGAAGAGCAGACGCTCGACTTCCTGCAGCATTTCTGCGCGCTTGGCCATGTCGGTTTCGGACTGGGAAGCGATGACGAGTTCGTCAACCTTGGGGTTGCAGTACTCGCCGGAGTTGTACTGTCCGTAGCCGGTCTCCTTGCTGGGGCACATGAGCAGGAACTCGGAGAAGTTCGCGGAGTCCTCGGTGTCGGAGTGCCAGCCGATCATCTGGATGTCGGCGGAGCGGGCGTCGAACTGATCCCAGTACTGGGCCTTGGGCATGGTCTTCAGGTTCACCGTGATGCCGATCTTGGAGAGCATGGAAACCACGGCTTCCGCGATCTTGGCGTCGTTCACGTAACGGTTGTTCGGGGCGATCATGGTGCACTCGAATCCGTTTTCGTAACCGGCTTCCTTCATGAGCTGCTTGGCCTTTTCCAGGTCATAGCGCGGCTGCAGTTCTTCGACGTAGCCGGCGTAGCCCTTCGGACCCTGCTGGGCGGCGGGGGTGCCGAAGCCCTTCATGATCTTCTTGACGATGCCCACGTTGTCGATGGCGTACACGATGGCCTGACGAACCTTCTGGTTCTGGAACTCGGGGCGGCGCTCCTGGTTGAGCTGCAACGTGATGACGCGGGAGCCGGGCAGGGTGGTCAGCTTGAGACCTTCGGTTTCCTCGATGCGTTTCATGTCGGTCGGCGGGACGGGCATGATGAAGTCCACGTCCTTGGACAGCAGGGCGGCGACGCGGGCCGGAGCGTTGGGGATGGCCTTGATGACCAGTTCCTCGACGTTGCCGCGGTCGGCCCAGTAGCCGTCGAATTCCTTCATGACGACCTGTTCGCCCGGAACGTACTTGGTCACTTCGTAGGGACCGGTGCCGGACTCGTTCTCGTTGGCGAAGGAGGGGCCGGACTTAACGATCTCGTCCTTGCCTTCGTAGAACTTCTTGTCCAGCGGGAAGATGTAGGTGGACATGGCCAGAGTCAGGCCGTAGGGCTTCTTGGTGATCAGGTCCACGGTGTGGGAGTCCACGGCCACGGCCTTTTCAAACGGCTCGAACAGGCCCTTGAAGTCATCGGACTTCTTCAGGCGCTCGAGAGTATAGGCCACGTCTTCAGCGGTAAATTCGTTGCCGGAGTGGAACTTGACGCCCTTGCGCAGCTTGAAGCGCAGGGTGGTCGGGTCGATCTGTTCCCAGCTCTTTGCCAGGCGCGGTTCGATTTCCATGTCCTGGGTCCAGCGCACCAGCGGGTCGAAGACCAGGTGGGAGTACTGGAGCATGCCGCCGGAAAGCTGCACGTGCGGGTCCATGGAAACCGGGATGGCGTCCATGGCCACGGTAAGCGACTTGGTGGTGTCGGCCTGCTGCTGGGTCTCGGTCTTTTCGGTTTTGGTCTCTTTTTTCTTCGAGTCGGCGCAGCCGGAAACGACGAGCGCGGCGAAGACGAGAGCCAACAGGATCAGATGCCTGATCCCGCTGTGGAAACGTTTCATGAAAGAACCTCCGTGTTGCGGTTGACAATCGCCGACGTCGGCGAACAAAATACCCTCCACCCATGAGGGGATGCCTCGCATTCGGCGCACAACGGGAAATTCCCCCGGAGTGTCTCCGCGTCTCGGTGCGGTCCCTATGCGAAAGCGCCTTCCTACATACACTTTAAGTGGATGTTTAACAACAAATTCGTGACGGTTCGGCGTATGCAGAATACAACTTTTCTTTTCAGGGTCCGCTTTTTGACGCTTTCGGCCGTCATGATTCTCTTTTGCAATGGTTGCGGCATGTTCAGCATCGGCGGTGCCGGGGATGTCGTCGAGGAGCTCGGGTATGGAGAGGAACCCGCGCCGTTGACGCTCGAACCGGGAGAAACCCTGAGGCTCGTGGTGCGCGACCCCGGTGACGGCGGGTATGTGTTCCGCGGCACGGTTTTCGATCCGGAAGTGCTCGACCTGATGAAGGTCTATGACGAAGCCCCCGAAACCGGCATGCTCGGCGATTTCGGGGCGCGACATTTCATCTTCCGCGCTCTGCAGAGCGGGGAGACCGAGGTTGTGATCAAGATAGAGCGGCCCGGGCAGGCGCCGGAAGAGTACCAGCGCCAGCCCGTGACCGTGGAATAGTATTATCCGCGGGAGTCGAACCGCTGTGCGGTCTTGGTCATGGTGAATTCGGTTTCCCTGACCCCCGGCATCACTTCCTGCGCCAGCCGCAGCGGGCTCATGTAGGCGTCGCGCCAGTCGAAGGTGACCCGCACCCCGTTGTCGATCTCTTCCATGGCAACCAGCATGGCCCGAAGGTCCACGCGCTTCACGTTGCCGCGCTTGGTGAGTTTCTCCATGAAAAGGCTGTCCGAAGCGGCATAGGCGCGCCACTGTCCGGCCAGCTCCTCAATGCGCTCGTTGAAGACGATCTCGAAGACCTCCTCCACCTGCTGGGGCTGTTTTTTGCCCATGCCGAGCCTGTCGGCCTTGAGCATGTCAAGTCCCTCGGGCATCTGCGGGGCGAGCTCCCGAATCAGGCGGGTGGGCTCCCAGTCCTCGCGCAGGAACAGATTCAGCCATTCGCACTGGCTGTGCACGCTGACGGGCAGGGCTTTGCCGAAGGAAATGCGCGGCATGGGATGGAAGCCGGCCGAGAAGGAAAGCGGCAGGTTCGCCCGGCGCATGGCGCGCTCGAATACGCTTTGCAGCTCAAGCTGGCTCAGGTACGCGGCGGGGCCTGTCTTGGTGAACCAGAGGCGATAGTGACCACCCTTGACCGTGAGGTCCGGCTTTTCGACGGTATACGGCGGCTGTTCGGCGTCCTGATCCCGGGATTCGTTGATGGTCCGGGGCCGGATTTCCATCTCGGGCGCCTGAACGTCCAGAACGCTCTTGCGGTTGTCGTGGTTGCACACGCCGCAGTTGCGGCACGGGGCATAGCGACAGTCCTCGGTGACCTTGCCGCCAAGCGCTCGTTCCCGCTCCGTGAGCAGAAAACGTTTGGTGAGCCCCGCGTTGAGGTGGTCCCACGGCAGAGGCTTTTCCGGGTCGCGGGCGCCCGTGTACTCCAGCGGATCCAGTCCAAGCTCGTCCATGGCGTCCAGATACGGCTGCAGGTCGAGCTTGTCCTTCCAGCTGGAGAACAGCGCTCCGGCATCGGTGGCCTTGTCCAGCACGTCCGCGAGGCGGCGGTCTCCGCGCGAAAAAATGCCTTCGAGAAAGGTCATGCGCGGAATGTGGAACTTGAGCTTCACTCGCTTGTGAGGGCGGAAAACGTCACGCAGGCGGTTGATGCGCCGTTCGATCTCGTCCAGCGGAATCTGCGGTTCCCACTGGAACGGCGTCTGCGGCTTGGGCACAAAGGGCGATATGGCCGCCGTGACCTGAAGTCGCTTGATGTGTTTGCCCGCAGCGTCACGCACCTTGAGGCACAGGTCGAGGATTGCGTCGAGGTCTTCGTCCGTCTCGGTGGGCAGGCCGATCATGAAATAGAGCTTCACCGACTGCCAGCCGTGCTCGAAGAGGTGCCGCACGTGCGCCAGCAGCTCTTCCTCGTCCACGCCCTTGTTGATGGCGTCGCGCAGTCGCTGGCTGCCAGCCTCGGGGGCGATGGTCGCGCCTGTGCGCCGGATGGTGGAGATGCGCTCCATGATCGGCTCCGAGAGCGAGCCGACGCGCAGGGAGGGCATGGAAATGGAAATCTGCTCGGCGGCGCAGCGGTCGAAGGAGCGGCTGAAAAGGGAATCCAGCGCCGAGAAGTCCCCGGTGGAAAGCGACAGAAAGCTCGTTTCCTCGAAGCCCGTCTTTTCCAATCCTTCGAAGATGAGGCGGTTGAGCTCGTCGAGGCTGCGCTCGCGCACCGGACGGTAGATCATCCCGGCCTGACAGAAGCGGCAGCCGCGCGTGCAGCCTCTGGCAATCTCCACGGTGAGCCGGTCGTGGACCGCCTGTCCGAAGGGGACGGGCTGCTGCGTGGGGAACGGGATCTCGTCGAGATTGTCCACCACGGCCTTCTCCACGGTCTCGTGCCCCTCCACCAACGGCTTGAGCGGTTCGCCGGGGCCCTGATCCTCGAAAAAGGAAGGGATGTAGAAACCGGGGTGCCGGGTCAGCTCCATGAGCAGGTCGTTCCGGGACATGCTCTCGGCCTTTGCGCGGTCCAATACTTCCATGAGGGTGACGATGGCTTTCTCGCCGTCGCCGATCATCATGACGTCCATGAACGGGGCCAGCGGCTCGGCGTTGAAACACGTACCGCCCCCTGCGATCACCAGCGGGTGCGTCTCGTCGCGGTTCGCGGTGCGGCGGGGGATTGCGGCAAGGTCGAGCATCCAGAGCACGTTTGTGTAGCACAGCTCGTGGGTCAGGCTGAAGGAAACCGCGTCCATGTCGCTCAGAGGGGTGTCGGTCTCGAGGGTGGCCAGCGGCGCGCCGTGCTCGGTGATGATGGCGGCGGCCTCCTCGCAGGGGGAGTAGACGCGTTCGGCGTGGAACTGCTCATGCGCGTTGACCTGCTCCATCAGGATGCGCTGGCCGAGGTAGGACATGCCCACTTCGTAGAGATCGGGAAAGCCGACGGCGATGCGAACGCGCACCTTCTCGGGGTCTTTGACGGCCACGCCCCATTCGGAGCCGAGGTATCGCGTCGGGCGGGGCAGGACGGGCAGGAGTTCCTTCATTGATTGTTCCCTTGAAAAAACGGAGGCGGTTTCTCGCGGAAACCGCCCCCTGTGATGGTCTTCGATGTGTCGGGGCTGCTACAGGATGAGGCCGGAGCCGCCGGCACCGGATCCGCCGCCGCCCATGTTGTCGAGGTCGTTGAGCGCGGAGGCGGAAGCCATGGTCAGGTTGGACGCGGCTTCCACGTACTTGTTTTCCAGTTCCTGCGGGCACTTTTCATAGGTGTAGATGATGTATTCCGCAGAGATCTCGCCGCCCATCTCGGACTCGAACGGGTAGCCGTAGGGCACCAGCATGATCTGCACGCCCTGCTGACCGGGAACGGTCTGGATGATTGCGGGTTCCTTGATTTTTCCCTCTTCGTTCTTGCCGATAACGGTCTCGCCGGTCACGAGCTTGGCGAGTTTGATTTCGTAAGCCATTGAACTCTCCTTGAGTGTTTCTTGGTCGGCCCATTAAGTATGTATTGGGGCGCGGGGTGTCAAGCGGGGCTGTTCACGGCCGTGCCCGCGCAGGAAAATCGGATCAGGTCCGGTCGCTCAGGGCCAGCCTGACGCCCAGCCCGATGAAGAGCGCGCCGAGGCTGCGGTCCATCCAGCGGCTCACGGCAGGGCTGTTTTTGAGCTTTTCGGTCAGCCTGCCGCCGAGCAGGATCAGCGGCGGCTCCACGAGCCCGGCCACGGCGATGATCAGCAGGCCGTGCAGAAACAGCTGCGGTCCGGCCGGCCCTGCCGCGGGCTCCACGAACTGCGGCAGGAAAGCCAGAAAGAATACGGCAACCTTGGGGTTGAGCAGGGAGACGAAGATTCCTTGCCGGTACACGCTCTTCAGGCAGATGGGGCCTTCCCCGGCCTCGGCGGCACATGGGCCGCCTCCGGAGCGAAGGGACTGGACGCCCAGCCAGACGAGATAGAGCGCCCCTGCCCATTTGACCGCTGAAAAGGCCGTCGCCGAGGCCGCGATGACGGCGGACAGGCCCAGCGCGGCGCAGAGCACATGCATGAAGGCTCCGCTCCAGATGCCGAGCATGGCGGAGAATCCTGTGCGGGCGCCGCCGCGTGCGGTCTGGCCCAGTATGAAGGCCATGTCCGGTCCCGGCGATATGTTCAGCAGCAGGGCGGCGGTGAAAAACGTTGCCCAGTGCACGAGCGTATATTCGAAAATCATGAAGAATTTCCTCTGAATTTTGACCGTGACGGGAATGTACGGCAGGAGCACGGTAGTGTCAAAAGAACCGCCGGAAAAGGATCATAGCGGTCCCGCAGAGGGAGCCCCGAGGCTGGCCATGGGAAAACGCCCCCGGCAAGGATGCCGGGGGCGTTGTTGGTTTTTCGGTATGGCGTTAGGCCTTTTCGGGGCCGTGCAGGATGGACATGACCTCGTCGATGTCGTGCGGCAGGGCCGCCTCGCCCTTGGAGGAGAACTCCATCTTGGAAACGATGTAGATGGCCGCGAAGGTCAGGAGCATGACGAATCCGCCGGGGTTCTTGAACTGCAGGACCGTCGGAAGCATTCCCTTGCCGAGAATCATGGCGAAGGACCCGACGATGCCGGTGACGAGTCCCGCGATGGCGCCGCCGCGGGTCATCTTTGGCCACCACACGCCCATGACCAGAACCGGGAAGAAGGTAGAGGCCGCGATGGCGAAGGCCAGTCCGACGAGAACCGCGATCTGCATGTTCTCGACGAGGAAGCCCAGAGGGATTCCGAGCAGGCCGATGCCGAGCGAGGCGATGCGGGCAATGTTCACGCGGGTGCGTTCGGGCATGTTCGGGTTGAAGACGTTGACGACGAGGTCGTGCCCGATGGCTCCGGCGCAGGCGATGATCAGGCCTGCCACCGTGGAGAGCACCGCTGCAAAGGCTCCGGCAACAACGATGCCGAGCAGGATCTGCCCGCCGAAATAGGAGCCGGCCACAGGAACCGCGAGGTTCTTGCCGTTTTCGGCCAGCCAGTCCATGAGGTGCGGGCTCACGCCGAGCTCGGTGCCCTGAAGGTAGGCAAAGCGGACCACGTGGCCCACGTAGGGGCTCAGGATGTAGAACGCGCCGATGAGCAGCAGGACGTAGATGACGGTGCGGCGTGCGGCCTTGCCGTCGGGCGCGGTGTAGAAGCGCACGAGGATGTGCGGCAGGCCGGCGGTGCCGAACATGAGCGCCAGCAGCAGGCTCATTGTGTCCTTGAGGTTGGTCAGCCAGTAACCCGGAGCGGTGTATGCCGCGCCGTTGAACTCATTGCCGGACTCGACCGTGTTCTTGAATGTGCCGATGAACTCGACCACGTCGGTGTACGAGTAGCCCTTGACGACGAAGGGAATGAAAGCCAGCAGGAACATGGCGATGAAGAGAATCCAGAACTGCACGAGCTGGTTCACAGTAGTCCCCTTCATGCCGCCCACGGCCACGTACAGAGTGATGATGATGGTGATGGCGACGATGGCCGTGCGGTACTCCATGCCGAGCAGCAGTCCCATGACCTTGCCTGCGCCGAGCATCTGCGGGGCCATGTAGAACAGCGAGACGAACAGGACGCCGATGACGCCGAGCACGCGCGCGGTCTTGGAGTGAAAGCGCTCGGAGACGAAGTCCGGCACGGTGTAGCGCCCGAATTTGCGAAGCGGGCTGGCGAGGAACAACAGCAGGGCGATGTAGCCCGTGAAGAATCCGAGGGCGTAGATGATGCCGTCGAAGCCGTAGAGGAAGGCGACGCCTGACACGCCGAGGAACGATGCCGCCGAGAGGTAGTCGCTGGAAATGGCCGAGGCGTTGATGAAGCTGTTGACCTTTCTTCCGGCGAGATAATAGTCGGCCGAGGTCTTCTGGATGCGGAACATCCATGTGGTGACCACGGTGAATGCCAGCATCAGCCCGATGAGGACCAATGCGGTGATCGGGGTTTCATATCCTGGCTGCATGCTACATGACCTCCTCTTCGATTTCGTCTTCCATCCGGTTGGCCTTGCCCACGTACCAGATGAAAAGGCCCCATGTTACGGGATAGACCGCAACGGCCACGAGCCAGTAGTGCAGCGGGAACCCGAGCAGTTTCACCGACGCCACCTGCGCGCCTATGAGATAGACCGCGAGAAACATGCAGATGATGGCCGTGAAGTAGGGAATGCCTACGCCCAGCGCCAGCGAGAGCTGACGCCTGCGAATTGCGGTGATGCGATCTGCGGCTTTCCTGTTGCTTTCCTGAGTCGGAGTCATTTTTTCCCCCTTGTTCGGGTTTCGCGATATCTGTTTTTTACGGTATGGAAAGAGACAGGGCATCGCTTATGTGGTGAACGGCACGAATCCCCCGGTAAACCGGGAAGGGTTCGAGCCGCTCCCGGTGAACGGAGAATATCCGCAGATGAACGGAGGCTTTTCGCTTCCGGGATTTCCCGCCGAGGAGACGGACGGTGCGCTGCGGACGGTATCGGAGGTGTCGTGAACGGTTTGCAATCGGAAAACCAGACGTTTTTTCCGCCTGAGGAGCTCTTCGACATGGCCTCCACCGGGCGGCTCAAGGGGTTGCGCGCCGTGCGTCGCGACCTTGTCGGCGAATGGCTCGCCGAATCCGCCACGGCGGAGATTGTCAGCCGCAGGCTCACCGCGTTCAACCGGTCCGTTGTTCTCGCGGTGCTGCGTGCGTACGTGCGTGAGTATGCGTGGCTGGAGGAGTGCACGTTTCTGGAGTTCGGCTCCGGCGGACGCGATGAACATGTGCCCGGCTCGGATCAGGACAACGGACTCATCGTTCGCGGGAACCCGGATCCCGACGAACTGGAGGAGGCCTGCCAAGATATCGTGGTCGCCCTCGACGGCGCCGGCATTCCGCTGTGTCCCGGAGAGGTCATGGTCAGTAATCCGCAGTGGCGCGGGTCGCCCGACGAATGGCTGGACAGGCTCTCGGAATGGCTCTCCAACCCGGCGGAGAAAGGGCCGTGGCAATCCGGGCTGATTCTCGACTTTCTGCCGGTCTTCGGCCCCGGTGGTGAAGCGTTGGCCTTGCTCGGACGGCTCAGGGAGTTCGTCCGAACGCGGCCCATGGTGGTGGCCCGTCTGGCCGACGAGCTGACGGATTACCGGCTGCCGCTCTCCTTCTTCGGCTCGCTGATCACCGAAAAAAGCGGGCCCCATGCCGGGACGCTGGACCTCAAGCATTCGGTTCAGGCCCACATTACCAACGCGGCGCGCATTCTCTCCCTCAAACACGGGATGCACCAGAGCAACACCTGCGACCGCTTGCGTGCGCTTCAGGCCGACGGGCATGTCTCCTCTCGCCATGGCACGGCCCTGCTGACGGGCTGGGAGTATCTTCAACGCAAGCGAATAACTCTCGGACTCGAGTTGGAAGAGGCGGGAAAACAGCCGCATTCACGCATTGACCCGGGCACGCTTGCTGCCGATGAGCGGGCCACGCTCAAGGACGCCGTGAAAGCCGCTGAAAAACTGGTGCGCCTCGTTCAGGCGGGGTCCTCGTTGTAGACTTGGCCCCGTTCGTGCATCGGCTCTCCGGAACCGTCGTCATTCCGACGGGATGCAAAGGGAGTCAACACCGTGAACGTACTCATTATCAATCTCACCCGTTTCGGGGACCTGCTTCAGACGCAGCCGGTCATCAGCGGCTACCGGGCTCAGGGAGCCAACGTCGGCCTCGTGTGCGTGGAGAATTTCGCTTCAGCCGCAGGGCTGCTGCGGGACGTGGACGACGTATTCTCCTTTTCCGGGGCCAGAATCCTCGCCGCGCTGGATGCCAACTGGCGCGAGGCTGTTGATATTTCAGAAAAACTCGCGGCCAGAGCTCGCGAGTTCGCGCCGGACCTCGTGGTCAATCTGACACCGTCGGTTTCGTCGCGTCTGTTGGCGCGAAGACTCTCCGGCGGCGCGCCCGTGCGGGGGTTCGGCATCGACGCGCAGGGCTTCAATGCCGATTCGTCACCGTGGGCCGAGTTTCTGCAGGTGGCCGGCGGCAATCGCGGGGCCAGCCCCTTCAACATGTGTGATCTGTTCCGCCGCACCGCCGGGCTGACTGATTCGGGCCGCGACCTGAAGCTGGCGTCCCCTGACGCTGCGGCCTTGAGTGAGGCCGACGGACTGCTGGCGCCGGCCCGCGCTGACGGCATGGACGGGTTCGTGGCCTTTCAGCCCGGCGCCAGCGAGGATCGTCGCCGCTGGCCCGTCGCGCGGTTTCGTGAGCTCGGAAAAAAACTCTGGGAAGGGCATGGGCTCGTACCTGTCATCCTCGGTACGGGCGGTGAGGCCGAACTCGGCGAGCGCATCCTTGAAGAGGGCGATTTTCCTGGCCTGTCCCTTCAGGGGAAAACGTCCCTCCCGGTGTTGGCGGCGGTGCTTTCCCGTTGTGGCGGCATCGTGAGCAACGACACCGGAACCATGCATCTGGCCGCCGGTATGGGGACGCCCGTGGCCTCGATCTTTCTCGCCACCGCACAGCCGTGGGACACCGGCCCGTACCGCGCGGGTTCCGTGTGCCTTGAGCCGGACATGGAGTGTCATCCTTGCCGTTTCGGCGAGGTCTGCCAGAGGGGCGGGGAATGCCGCGACGCCGTGAGCGTTCAAGCCGCCGAGTCTGCGTTGCTGACCGCTATGGACAGGCAGGGAGGTGGGTACCCCGGAGCGCGCGCGTGGAGAACCCTGTTCGATCAGGACGGCTTCATGCGGCTGGAGTCGCTTTCCGGCCACGGGGAGACGTTCCGGTCCAGATGGATATGCATTCAGCGTGAACTGTATCGTCGATTTCTTGACGGAGAAGCCCTTGACGGGGCTGGGGAGCGGTGTGCGAGGCTGGAGGAAAGTGACCGCGAGAGTCTCATGCGTTCCATCGGAAGCGGAACGGATCTGCTCTTTCTGCTGGCCCGTCAGGCCGAACTGCTGGCACATGACCCGAGACAGGCGCTCAAGTCGAAGTTCCTTGCCGGGTGGGAGCGTTTTCATCATGTATTGCAGTCCGATGCAAGGCTTGGCGTCGTGGGGGAACTGTGGAATTTCGAGTCCCACCAGTATGGCGGGGACCTTGCCGCGCTCTCGCGGCTCATCGCACGGTACCACGCGCTGCTCCGGGCCTTTTCACAATGTATATAATTTTTGGCACCGAAATTGAAAGCAGTCCCTCCGAGGCCGGTGCCCCGGTAAAAATTTCAGCCCCCAATTTTTGAGGAGGAAGACATCATGCTCGTTATCGACGGACAGAAATACGATCTCGGCAACCACAATATGGACAACCTCGAACAGGTGTTCACCAAGGTGGTTGAGGAAGGCAGGCTCGATGACCGCGTCGTCACCGACGTGTACCTGAACGAGGAGCCGTTCAGCGAAATCTATCCGAACCAGTCGGAAGATATCGAACTGTCCGAAGTGCAGTCCATCGAGATCAAGACGGTCCCGTTCGACACCATGGCCGTGGAGATCACTCGCGAACTCTACAAGGTCGTCAACATCATGGCCAAGGGCGCGGAAGGCGTTTCCGACCTCTTCCGCCGTGCTGACGATGCAGAAGCCCTGGAGAGCTATCAGGACCTGCTGGACGTGACCCGTCACTTCCTGAACATGGTCTCCATGCTGCGCGACGAATACTCCCTCAAGGACAACCCCGAGTACAACGCCGCATCCGAACTCATGAGCGATCTGTTCACCGAGATGAGCGACGTGCTTGAAAATGAGGACTGGATTCTCCTCGCCGACCTTCTGGAATATGACTTCCTGCCCGCAGTCGAGAAGTGGAAGAAGGTCATCGCAAACCTGCGCGAGGATATCCGCAGGACAAAGGGGTAACCATGACCGATCCTCGCCGCCTTCTGGAAGAGGCCCGCGACCTCGGTCGTCAGGAGCTCGATTCGCTGAAGAGGGGAGACGTGGACAGCGCCTCCGACCTCGCAGGGCAACGGCAGAAGCTGATGCAGAAAGCATTCAGCGTGCTCGACGACCGGACTCGCGACCGCTGCGCCGACCAGCTCAGGGGGCTGCACGAACAGCTCGACGCCATCATGGCCGAGGGCCGCAAGCTGAAGAATTCGCTTCAGGCCGACCTCGGCAAGGTGCGCAACACCGGCAAGCAGTTCAAGGGCTACAGCATGGGCGCGGGAGTGCCTCAGGGCAACAGGGGACTCTACCACAGGCGCGGCTAGGAACCGCGGGGGCGACACCGACTCTTTCGAGGCGTGCCGGAACACCGGTGCGCCTCGTTTTCTTTTCCGCCGCGCCTTCCCTTTTGGGGCGATATTTTCTAGAGTTCGCCGCGCAACAACGAGGTACTCATGGGAATCGCATCCAAGGTTTTGGAATTCTGTCGCAATATACTCAGGGACTCCGTGATGACCGCCCTCGACCTCTACAAGGTCATGGTGCCCATCATCATCGGGGTCAAGCTGCTGCAGACCTTCGACCTGATCCGCTACGTGGCGCTGCCGCTCAAGCCGCTCATGGCGCTGGTGGGGCTCCCGGCGGAAGCCGGGCTGGTCTGGGCCTTCGCGCTGGTCAACAACATCTACACCGGCCTCATTGTCATCATGTCCCTGTGGTCCGACCTGAGCCTGACGCAGGCGCAGGCAACGGTGCTGGGCGTCATGATGCTGGTGGCTCACGCCGTTCCGCTCGAGGCGGCCATAGCGAAGAAGTCCGGCCCCAAGTTCATCTTTCAGGGGGCGGTGCGCATCGTCGGAGCCCTTGTTCTGGGCATGATCCTGCACGGCATCTACTCCTCGGCGGACCTGCTCTCGCAGCCGGCCGTCATGATGCTGGAGCCCAAGGCCGGCCCGGAGCCGGGACTCGCCATGTGGGCGCTGGGCGAACTCAAGAATCTCGGTTACATTTTTCTCATAATCACTGCGCTCATGACCATGATGCGCCTATTGAACGCCATCGGGGTGGTGGAACTGCTCAACAAGCTGCTTCGCCCGCTTCTGCGGCTGATCGGCATCGGGTCCAAGGCCTCGGCCATCACGGTCATCGGCCTGACGCTGGGTATCACCTACGGCTCGGGCCTGATTATCCGCGAGGCCAAGAGCGGCGCGCTTCCAAAGGAGGACGTCTTCTATTCCCTGACGCTCATGGGCATCGCGCACGCCCTCATCGAGGACACGTTCCTGATCCTGCTGATGGGAGCGCATATTTCCGGCGCGCTCTGGGCCCGTTTCGCCTTCGCGCTGTTGCTCACCGCGCTGCTGGTGCAGGTGACGCGGCGACTCTCGAGCCGTTTTTGCGACAAGTATCTGTGGGGAAACCCCGCACAATGAATGCATAAAGGAGATAAGTCATGACCATCGAAACCGTTCATACCGATAACGCGCCCGCCGCGGTGGGACCGTACTCTCAGGCCACCAAGGCCGGTAACCTGCTCTTCGTCAGCGGGCAGCTGGGGCTTATCCCCGGGGAAGGCAAACTGGCGGAAGGCTTTGAGGCTCAGGCCGTGCAGGCCATGGACAACCTGAAGGCCATCCTTGACGCTGCCGGTTCCGGGCTGGACAAGGTGACCGTGGTTGAAATCTTTCTGACCGACATGGGACGGTTCAAGGAGTTCAATGAGATTTACGCGCGCTACTTCTCAGAGCACAAGCCTGCCCGCGCCGCCGTTCAGGTCGCCGGACTGCCTCTTGGCGGTGAAGTGGAAGTGAAGTGCACCGCGCTGGTTTAGCGCCGGTCTGTACCGAACCGGCCTTCGGTTTTTCATCGGATGCCGATGTCGGAAATCCGACGAAACTCTCCGGCGCAGAAAACTGAAAAAACACCTCGTCAGCCCAAGTGGTTGACGAGGTTGATGGTTTTTACGATGCGAGATTTTTGGCCCGCTTGTTGCTTTTCAATGGGAAACGTCCTGGAAAGCAGGTGAGGCCGGATGCGGTCGGGAACTAACAGCATCAAAAGGAACGTTTACCAATGAGTTCCGGCCCCGAAGCCCACGGCAGACCGGGAACGAAAAAAGCGGGTGCATGCACCCGCTTTTTCATTCAACGACATACGAGACCGTTACCTCGTTCAGGTATTCGTCCAGCCTGTCGAGCTGGCTGGTGATATCCTTTCGGCGTCCTTGCTTGGCTGCCTCCTCGATCTGCCTGCCGATCTCTCCGAGGCCGTCGAAGCCGTAGCCGTATCCGGCGCCTTTGGCGTTGTGCCCCAAACGCTCGACCGTCTCGAGTTCGCCCGCGTCGAGAGCGGCGCGCATCTCTTCCAGATCATTGCGGGAGTTTTGCATGAACCGGTCTATCAGAGGCCGCAATTCTTCGTTGACCTGTTCCGTGACTTTCATTCGGGGACCTTTTGTCGTATTTTCAGGGCGGATTCTTTCCAACAAAAAAATAAAGTAGAGATAATACTCTTTTTGGGTGAACAATGCATAAGGATTTCACTTTACAAGGATTTGGCACAAGAGCCTGTTTTGCCTTGGTGCTGCTCGCCCTGCTGTGCACCTCCTGCTCTCGCGGAGATGCCGTCCGGCTGGCCTCGGCCGCTGCCACGGGTAATGTGGCCGCTGCCGCAGAAGGCTTCGCGCGCTCCAAAGCAATATCCTACGCAACGAACCCGACCGCGCTCGTGGGAGACGTCAAACGTTTCGGGGAACTGCTTGAGGCTTTCAGAAAGGCGGTTTCCGGCGAGTGGGGGGACGACGTCCGGGAACCTCAGCCGAAGGTGTATGTAAAATACACGCAGGCGTTCAAGTCCAGAGCCATCGTGGATTTCGACGCAGGGTTCGTTCGAGTGGAAACCGTCGACACCGAAACGCCTCGCAAGAGCCTGCGCGAGGCCGTGGTTACCGCGCTGCTGACCCCTGATGACCCGAGGGCGGTGGATCTGTACGACGCAGGGGAGGTCCGGCTTGGCGGCGTGCCGTTTCTCTACAACGAAGTGCTCGACCACGACGGCAAGCCTATCCGCTGGGAGTGGCGCGCCGGTCGCTATGCAGACCATCTTCTCGATACTGCCCTCAAGACCCGCCGTACCGACGGCAAGCAGGTTCGCTATGTGGAATTCGCGATGGTCTCGGACCACCTGAAGGTTCGGGCCCGAAAGTATCGGGAGCTGGTACTGGCAAGCGCCAGACGGTTTGGCGTGAGCCGCAACCTCATATATGCCATCATGAAGGTGGAGTCGGATTTCAACCCGTTCGCCGTGAGTCATGCCATGGCCGTCGGGCTCATGCAGGTGGTGCCTTCCACGGCGGGAAGCGACGTCTATCGCTACCTCAACGGAAGCAAGGGCCGCCCTACCATGCAGCAGCTTTACCGCGCGCCGCTTAACATTACATATGGGACCTGCTATCTTCATCTTCTGCAGACACGCTACCTTTCCCGCGTTGCCGATCCAGTGGCAAGGGAGTACTGTGTCATCGCCGGATACAACGGCGGCGCGGGCAACGTCCTGCGGACTTTCGACAGCGACCGTGAAAACGCGTATGACAGGGTGAATGGCCTGAAGCCCGGAACGGTTTACCGAAGGCTCGTCAATGACCATCCGCGTGCGGAAACGCGCCGCTATCTCCAGAAGGTGATGGCGGCCAAAAAGGAATTCGTCAATTTCAGATAATGGAAACAATTTTCGCAGACCTTCAGCGATACGTTGACGGCCCATTGGCCGAGATGCTTACCTCCATGTTCGGACTCGAAGGCCCCGCACAGGCGCGAATGCTGCTGGCCGGTGCGCTGGCCGCCGTTGCGCTGGCCCTGCTTCTGCTCGCGTGGCTCCTGATGCGTCCGGGAAGGCGCAGAAGCACCGGGCGGGTGGAGGACATCCCTTCTCGCCTGAGCAGCAAGGGCGCGGTCCTCGACCTGCTGGACGCGTCGGGTGGCGATGTGGCCGCGCGTTGCGTGATCACCCGCGCCGGCCGCCGCAGACTCCAGTGCGACATTATCGAGAGCAGTGGACGGGTGCCGCAGGAGGGAGAGTCTGCAACGCTTCTCTTTGCTCCCTCCACGGCGGGGGGGACAAAGACCAATACGTTCAGCGCCACAGTCGGCAAAGGCGACGCCGACCGCTTCGTGCTGGAGGCGCCGCATTCCTTCGGCTACGTCAAACGGCGCGAGCACGTGCGAAAGCGCGTCATGGATCAGCAGTTCATTCGGGTAAGGCTGTGGGTCTCCAACACCGACTCCGATTTCCCGTTTCAGGATGCCCAGCCGGATGTGGGGGTGAACTCATACGCCCAGGACGACTCCGGTCACGAGGCCAATACCGTGATCAACATTTCCAACGGAGGCATGGGACTCTCCGTACGTAATCAGAACCTGCCGCCGACCTGCATCAGCGGCGTGCCCGTGGTGCTGAACATTTTTCTGTTCAACTTTCGCGAAAAGGAATTCATCCCCTACTGGTGCTCCGGGGAGATTCGCAGCATGGAGGGCGGTGAGGACGGCTATACGCGCGTGGGAATAGCCTTCAGCGGCAGCGGCACTCCGAGAGACGACGGCTGCGTCGACTGGAACACGGGTGGCTCGTATCCGCCGTCAGTGCGTTGAGGATGATTGATTGAGATGTCTTGCAGTAATCTGCAAAGAATGGATAATGATCAAAGGGGGCGCCTTCCGAGGCGCCCCCTTTGCTGTTAGTCGTATCTGGCGTGGCAGTGGCTCTTCAGGGCCTGCAGCTGGTCAACCGTCTCGTGCAGCGCGTCCATGTCCTGCGCCTCGAAGGCTTCGGAAAACGCGGAGCAGACCCGGCTGTATTCTTCGTAGTATTCATCCCCGTAACCGGGATAAGTGACCATGAGCGCGGAGTCTTTCAGGAACTCCTCCACGGCTGCCCGCGGGGGGAGTTCGTCGTCGTGGATCATGCGGAAGATCATCTTGAAGCTGCGTTTCATGCGCTCCTTGAGTTTCTTGTAGGAGGGCTTTGCCGATTTTTCGTCCGGCAAACCGCCGTCCTCGGGAGCTTCAATCCCGGGTTCGGCGGTGTCCTCGTCGCGGACGGTGCAGACTTCGCCGTCGCTTACCTTGAGCTTAACTTCCAGCTGCCCGTAGCTTTCCTTGGCCTTGAGCTTGAATTTGTGAAAGTCGGAAGGGCACTCGAGGTTGTCCGGCGCCTTGCCCTCGAGGATGTCGGCAAGCTCGCGCAGCAGTTCCGGAAATTTGTCTCGCGCAATGTATCGTTCGGTCTTCTGGGACATGGTATCTCCTTTTCCTTCTGGACTTGCCCATTGGTTCAGGCTTGAGTACATCGTAAACACGGCTATCGTCCATATTACATCACATGGGACGCGACGCAAACACAATGAGTAA
Source organism: Pseudodesulfovibrio halophilus DSM 5663 (assembly GCF_059568665.1). Lineage (NCBI taxonomy): Bacteria > Pseudomonadati > Thermodesulfobacteriota > Desulfovibrionia > Desulfovibrionales > Desulfovibrionaceae > Pseudodesulfovibrio > Pseudodesulfovibrio halophilus. The sequence continues at coordinate 73,421 of NZ_JCANTV010000010.1, forward strand.
AACGGCCAATATGTCGGAGTCATGAGCAATGCAATTCAACTTTCGCACACCCGCCAGGATTCTTTTCGGCAGCGGTACCATCTCGGAGCTGCCCTCGATTGTTTCGGATTTCGGAAAACGGGTCTGTCTCGTGACAGGCTCATCTCCGGCGCGTCATGAAGACCTGACGGCCAGCCTGCGAGATTCGGGAGAGCAGGTTCTTGTCCTGCCCTCCCATGGCGAGCCGGACGTGGAAACCGTGACCGTCCTGCGCGAGAAGGTGCGGGAGTTCGGGGCGGACGTCGTGGTCGGCATCGGCGGCGGCAGCGTCATCGACGCGGCCAAGGCGCTGGCCGCTCTGGCGGCAAACCGTGGCGACGTTTTCGACCACCTCGAGGTGGTGGGGAAAGGGGAGCCTCTCCTCGAACGTCCTGTGCCGATGGTCGCCATCCCGACAACCTCCGGCACCGGCGCGGAGGTGACGGCCAACGCCGTGCTGCTCTCGCGGGAGCACGGGGTGAAGGTCAGTCTGCGTTCGCCCATGATGATTCCCGACGTCGCGTTGGTGGACCCGGCATTGACCGTGGACATGCCGCCCGCGGTAACGGCCTCCACCGGAATGGACGCCTTGACGCAGTTGCTAGAGGCGCTGGTTTCTCGCAAGGCCACCCCAATGACTGACGCCCTGTGCCGCGACGGCCTCTCCCGTGCGGCGGGCGCGCTGTCCGAGGCGTGGCATGACCCGGAAGACATGGAGGCGCGTGAGGACATGGCATACGCGGCCATGCTCTCAGGCATCGCTCTGGCCAACGCCGGGCTCGGTGCGGTGCACGGTTTCGCCGCTCCCATCGGAGGCCGTTTCGGCGCACCGCATGGCGCTGTCTGCGCGGCACTGCTGCCGCAGGTCATGAAGGCCAATATTGATGCGCTTCGTGAACGCGACCCCGGCTCGGACAGGCTTGCCGCCTATGCCGGGGCCGCCTGGCTGCTCTGTCGCACGGCGGACGCCACGCTGGACGACGGCGTGAGCGCGGTGGCCGAGCTTTGCGAGGAGCTGGAGATACCGGGGCTCTCAGCGTACGGAATGGAAGCGAAGCACCTAGACTCCATGGTGGAGGCGGCCGCCGCAGCCAGCAGCATGCGCGGCAACCCGATTGAGCTGACGCGAGAGGAGCTCAGGGGAGTTCTGGAGAGCGCCCTTTAGGTCAGCGCGTCTATGATGGCTTCAAGGAGCGCGGTCTTTCGCACGGGTTTGGAGAGGTACTGGTCGCAGCCTACCTCGAGGCAGCGCTGCCGGTCCTGATCCATGGCGTTGGCGGTAAGGGCGATGATGGGCGTGCGCGACCGATGCTCGTCGTCCTCAAGGGCTCGGATCATTCGCGTTGCGCCGTACCCGTCCAGCTCGGGCATTTGGATGTCCATGAGGACCGCGTCGTACTTTCCGTTGCGGAACAGGGCGACCGCGTCCGCTCCATTTTCTGCAAAGTCGAGGCTTCTGACGCTGTTTTGCAGGAAGAGCTCGATGAGCGCCCGGTTGTTGTCGGAGTCCTCGGCCACGAGCATGTGCAGATTCCTCTGCTGCAGCACCTTTTCCAGCTTTTGAGTGCGGTCTTTCTGGCGTTCGTCCGGGATGTCCGCCCGGGTGCCGGCCTCATAAGGCACGAGGAACTGGAAGGTAGTGCCTTCACCCCTTGTCGAGATGACGCTCATGCTGCCACCCATCAGTTCCGTCAGGGCGCGCGATATGCTGAGTCCCAGTCCGGAGCCTCCGTACTTGCGCGTGGTGGAGGCGTCCGCCTGCATGAATCTGCCGAAAATGAGCTCCTGCTTTTCCTCCGAAATACCGATGCCCGTGTCGCTGACCGTGAAGCACAGGGAGGGCTTGCCGTTTTCCCGCCCGAAGCGGGGTTCGACGGTGAGCGCCACATACCCCTGATCCGTGAACTTCACGGCGTTATCCAGAAGGTTGATGAGAATCTGGCTGATTCTACCGCTGTCGCCCCGGACGACTTCGGGAACGTCGCGGGCGATGTTCAGCCGGAAATCCAATCCTTTGGCTTCGGCCTTCTGGGCTATGCCCCGCGTGAGCTCGCGGATGCGTCTGGCAGGCTCGAAAGCGTGGGTTTCCAGTTCGAGCTGTCCCGCTTCTATCTTGGAAAAGTCGAGGATGTCGTTGAGAATGCCCATGAGCAGTTGGCCTGAGGTCTTGAACGTGGTGATGTACTTGAGCTGCCGGTTCGTGAGATCGGTTTCCAGCATCAGGTCGGCCATGCCGAGGATGGTGTTCATGGGAGTGCGGATTTCGTGGCTCATGCCCGCGAGAAAGTCGCTCTTGGCCCGGCCCGCGGCCTCGGCCTTGTCCATGGCGTTTTGCAGCTGCGTTTCCGTTTTGCGGTGCTCGGATATTTCGCGAACCAGTGCCGCGTTTGTCCTCTCGAGCGCGTCCGTCCGCTCGGCGATCTGTCTGACCAGCCTTGCGGAGCGCTCCACGGAGGAGCCGATGTCGTCCAGTTCCCTGAGCCGGGCACCGGGGAAACGCTCCGGGGTTTCGCCGCGCTGGACCTGATCGAGGATGGTTACCGAGTTGAGGATGGGGCGCAGGATGTCCCGTCGCACGAGAAGAACCACCATTGCGAGCCCGGTCAGGATGATGACGAAACAGGCGGCGCCGATGGCGAGCGTCTGTTTCGACTTCTGCGCAATGACGGTGAACCGGTCCGAAGCCGTGCTGACCGTGCGCGTGGATATCTTGCCGACGTTGGCGTCCAACGTGGAGGAAATCTCCTGCCACATTCCGTCGATGCGCGCTCCCAGCGCCGCGCTTTCCTGAAGGTGTTTCACCATGGTTCGCAGGGTGGCCGATTTCTCGGGTCCCATGCCGGACGCGCCGGATTCCGCGATCTGCATGAGATTTGCGGATATCCTGTCAAGGTTGTCGGTGTCTCTGCTGCGCAAGGCCTGTAGTCCCAGGTCCAGAACAGGTGCGTGCTCAGTGCCGCCGGAAAGTCGCTCGAACTCCGCGAAGTTGTTGAAGGCCATGTCCATGAGCTGATCCTGTTCACCGCGCAGGGCGTGTATGGTGCGCATTCTGGTTGCCACCGAATGGGCGATGGAGGCCATGGAAGGTGTGCCGTCAAAGGTGGCGTCCTGCGAAAGGACATGGGCAGCCAGCATGTACCGCCGACGTTCCTCGGGGTCGTCGCTGCGGTAGAGGATCTGGGCGAAACGGGACAGCCGCTCGAGGTTGACCGCTGTGCGCAGATTGTCCGAAACGGATTTGAGCACGTTGTCGCGAGTGTCTTTGGAGAGGGTGTTGATGGAGAAAAGCGCGTGGCCGACGATCAGGCCCGTGAGGACCATCAGCAGGCAGATGACGGCGAGGTAGCGCATGGCCATGGGCATGAGCCCGTGTCGCGCGCGTTTGAGATGCTGGTCCTGTGTCTGTTCGCTCATGCCGTTTCCGGACTAGTAGATGCTGAAGGGGAAGTATCGCTTGTTGATTCTGTCGTAGAGGCCTTCCGCCTTGAGCTGCCTGATGGCGCTGTTGACTTTCTCGCGCAGTTCGTCGTCGCCTTCGTTCACCGCGATGTGCGCGTGGCTGGAAACATTGTTCGCGGGGAGGGCGGCGCCGGTGTAGTCGAAGTCCCGCCCTTGCGGCGTTTGCAGAAAGTCGTAAATGGTGAGGCTGTCAGAGAGCATGATGTCCGCCTTGCCTTCAATGAGCATGTCGAACGCAGCCTTGGTGCTCTCGGCAAGGAGGAGTTCGCTTTCGGGATAGTTGTTTCGTACGTAGTCGGACTGCACGGTTTCCCGCTGGGCGACGATGGTCTTGCCGGCCAGGGTCTCCTGTGAAGCGTCGGGGAAGCGCCCGGCCCGGGCCACGAAGTTGCTTCGGGAGCGGTAGTAGGGGATGGTGAAGTCCACGATGGCGTCGCGCTTCGGGGTCTTGGCGACGCTCGCCACGACCATGTCGAATTCGTCATCAGACAACCTTTGAAGCAGCTCTTCCCAAGGGGCTGTGACGACCTTGCAGTCCCGGTTCATCATGTCGCAGATGGCCCGGGCGATGTCCACGTCGAAGCCGGCGGGGCGGCCTTGTTCATCCATGTAGTTGAACGGCGGGTATGCGCCCTCGGTGGCGACCACGAGCTCGGTCCGCTCACCTGCCGAAGCGGGAACGGCCAAAGTGAAGAACAGCAGCAGGGCCGCTATGGTTCTGGTCATGCCTAAGCCTCCTGAAGAGTGGGGAAGATGTTCCGGGCATGTCGCGGCGAGTCCACGAGAATTGTCGGAGACTCGGTAAAAAGCAATACATTACGTTTGGAAAAAAATGAAGGATTGAAAAAGAGAGTCCGCACTCGGCGGACTGTGCTGAAGATTATTCTTCGTTAATCGGTCGGCATGTCGGATATTCGGCGGCGGGAGGCGAGGCGGAGGGCCCCTGCCGCGGGGCAGGGTGTCCTTAACGTACCGTTGCGGGGTGATGTCAGGCCAGCATGGCGGCTCCGAGCGCCCCGGTCATTTCCGGGGCTTCGGGCGTCAGTATGTCGCTCCCGTCCGTCTCCAGAAGCTGATGCAGCAGGGCGGTCATGCACGGATTCCTCGCCACGCCGCCGACGAATGCCACCGGGAGCTTGCCGCCGACGCGGCGCAGCATGTTCACCGTGCGACGGGCAATGGACAGGTGCAGTCCCAGCGCGATGTCCTCGGGGCGAGTGCCCCGGGCCATGAGGGAGGTGGCCTCGGTTTCCGCGAAGACGGTGCACATACTGTTGATGATCGGTGCGTTGTCGCCTCTGAGGGCGTACTCGCCGAATTCCTCCACCGGAATCTGGAAGACCGCGGCGGTATATTCAAGAAACTTGCCTGTTCCGGCTGCGCACCGGTCGTTCATCTCGAACTTCAGCACCTTTCCCGTCCCGCTCAGGGACATGGCCTTGGTGTCCTGCCCTCCGATGTCGAGAACGGTCGCCGCCTCAGGGTGAAGCGTGTGAGCACCGGTGGCGTGGGCCTTGATCTCGGTGACGGTGTCCACCGGACAGGGGAGCCCGGCTTCTCGCACGAGCTCCCTTCCGTATCCGGTTGCCATGCATCGCTCCGGGACGACGTCGGCCAGCAGCTTTCGCAGCTGCGACACGGGATCGAAGGTGGTGGGCAGCGTTCGCTGCGACACGACCTCCCCGTCGTCCAGCAGGACCAGTTCCATGGATCTGGAACCGATGTCGATGCCGGCGATCATTTACATCATCTCCAGAAACGCTTCCACGCGCGTCTTGAGCTGTTCCGCGTCTTCCATGGAGTAGTCGGTCTCGATGCCGAGCACAGGAATCTCCGCCTCAGAAAGACGGCGGTCCAGCTTGATGGATTCGTGCGTGTAGGGCTGGCAGAACATGAGCGCGTACTGGATGACGCCGTCAACGTCGAGTTCGCGCGCCATGGATTCCACGTTCTGCGGGCGTTCGTCGTTGGGCGTGAAGCAGGCGCAGTCGATCTTCATGTAGCGGTCCGCGATGTTGTCGAGCAGCTCCTCCAGCGTCTCGCCGGACTCGTCCACCAGGTCGCGGGAGTTGCGGGTGCCGATACAGGACTCTTCACCCACGATGACCGCGCCCGAGCTTTCGATGAGCCATGGGAGCTTCCAGTTGGGCACGGCCATGGGACAGCCCGAGAGCATGACGCGCGGGGTTCCCTCGGGCACGACACCTTCGGACGCGGCGATGCGTTCTTCGATCTCGTCGCAGAGCTTGTTGATGTTTTCGGTGAAGCGGACGGGATCGTCATAGAAGCTGATCTGGTTGACCAGCAGCACGTCGCGCCCGGAAATCGGGGTGGGCACTGCCGCGCGCAGGGCGTTCAGCCGCTGCAGGGCGCGCCGCTTCTCATTGACGACCCGGATGCCTTCCCTGAGCCGCTCGGCGGTTATCTCGACGCCGGTCAGCTCCTCGAGGGCGTCCTTGAAGCGCAGCACTTCGGACTTCCAGAGTTCACGGTCCGAGGCTTCCTTGCGCTGCGGAACTTCCATGACGTACATGTTGTCCACGTACTCGCCAAAGCCTTCGTAGGCCTTTTTCTTGCCATCACAGGTGGTCTCGCCCACGATCATGTCGCAGGACTCGGTGAACGGGCAGAGCTTTGCCAGCTTGAAGCCGATGAAAGACTTGATGAGGGCGCAGGTGTTGCGCGGGACGATCTCCTCCGCCAATTCCTTGCCCGCATCCGCACCGGAGCACAGCCCGACCTGCACCGCGTCGGCCGCGAGGCTCAGTTCCTCGGGCACAAAAACGCAGAATGTGCCGATAACCTTTTTCCCTTGCGCCTTTGCGTCCTGAAGCTCCTTGATGCGCAGGCCGTGGACTTCGGAAAGCACGAAGTCCAGATACTCTGCGCCGTTCAACCGTCCTTTCTGCGACAGGTAGATGTCGCCGTAAAATTTGCCGAGGACTTCAAGCAGGCCGTCATGCGCGGCAAGGTCGAGGTCCAGCTTCTCCCACATTTCGCGATACGCGGACTCGGACATTGGTCAACCCTCCTATTGGTTTCATCAATGTCCGGGAGTTTATCCCGATAGCGGAGTGTGAAGGCAAATCGTTTGTCGGCATGGCGGCATCTCGGAATCATAGGGAATATCTATCAGCAACACCCTCCGCTGTTGCGGATGCCGAGCCAGCGTTTGATTATCAGCGCGGCACAACCCACCCCGGGGGTGACGGAAACGGCTTCCACCGGGCAGTTCAGCGCACAGGCGCCGCACTCCATGCATGCTCCGTGGTCGGCCAGGACAGCCTTGCCGCCTTCGAGCCGGAAAACGGAATGGGGACATACGGCAAGACACATGCCGCACCCGACGCACGTTTGCGTGTCGAGGGTGAGCGTGGCCATGCCTTCAAGGTAGCGAAACTCCTTCATCAGGCACCTCCGGTGATAAAAGGCAGGGCAAGCCAGAGCGCGAGGCCCAGCAGCGCGGCCCCAAGCTGGAAGGGAATGCCCCGTTTCATTTCATGTTCAACGCCGGTGGGCGAGGTGAACGGCGTGGAACCGGTGAAGTGCATCATCATGTACGAGCCGGCGGCGGTGCCGATAAGGACGGCCCCCGGTCCCGAATTCGCAATGAGCGCCGTGCATGATGCCGTAACGGCTCCCGTCATCGCCCCGTGCAGCCAGAACATGCGTCCCGGAAGCCGCGGGATGAGTAGAGGCGCCAGCACACCGCCGCCAAGAAATCCGGCAAAGGCGGTGAGGAACGCGCTCCAGCCACGCGACCATGCTGCGTGAATGTCGTATCCCCAAGGGCCGATGCCTCCCAGCAGTGCGAAAAGCAGCAGGGCGAGCAGAATCCAGCGCCATGCGAGAATGATTTCGATAGGCACCAGTTCGGCTCGTTCCTTTAACGTAAAGGAGACGGCGCGCATGTTGTCCGTGGTTTTCAGGCCGTTGTCGATGAACGGCTTCAGGTCGGCGGCGCGGACAGGGCCGTACTGTACGCTGAAGCCGGTGGCCCTTTTCACCTCGTGAGCGGAAACGCCCGGGGCACCGAGCTGGGGCAGGATGACCGAACGGTGATCGACGAGCTTTTCAAGTCCTGAGGAGCGTATCTTGCGAATGACCTCTTCCGTTGAGAACAGGGCCTTGCCTGCCGCGCACCAGACGTTGATGCCGCGAGTGTCGATGACCAGCAGCCACACATCGGTACCGGCGAGATCGCGTCTGACGACATCGAAGGTCAGTTTGTAGTTGGCGGTGACAATGACCGGAGAGTCCGGACCGGGGGTGCCCACGGCGTGAATGCCCGGTGTGACCCGGTAATTGGTGCGTAGAAAGCCTGTACGAACAAGGAAGGTTCCAAGATGGTCCTTGAAACGGATTCTGGAAGAGATACGCGGCACGGTTCCTGCCGAAGTTTCCATGAAGTCTTCGACGAAGCCGCAGATTTCGTATCCGGGACGCTCAAAGACCCCGGCCTCGGGGTCGGGCTGAGGGCCTCAGCAGATTTCTTCGGCCGGAGACGCGGCAGCGACCGGCGGCTGATTAAATATTACGTCGTTCAGGTCTCTGAGATCATTCATCATCGTTCTCCGAGTGCGTGCATCAGGGTCCCCATATCATCAAATGCTTCGGGGTTGACGCAGTAGCAGGTCTTGGGGCCTTCGATTTCGCCGTGGATAAGGCCCGATTCGCGCAATACCTTGAGGTGCGCGCTCACCGTAGACTGGGCCAAAGGCAGTTCGTCCACGATGCTGCCGCAGGTGCAGCGGTTGATTTCGACGAGCTTGCGAAGAATGAGCACCCGTGTGGGGTGTCCCAACGCCTTGCAATATCCGGCCAAACGTTCCGTTTCGTTTTCTTTCATGATTCCACCTATCGTTAATCGTCGATTGACGATATTCGCTTCGGGGCTGGATGTCAAACCTTGATGGGTAATGGAAAACAAAAAAGGCCTCCCCCGGAAGGGAAGGCCATTTTATTAACAATATCGAATTTTTGCTAGTGCTTGAAGCTGCGCTGGCCGGTGAAGACCATGGCGACCTGCGGGGTGGCCTCGTTGACGGCCTGAATGATCTCGTGGTCGCGAATGGAGCCGCCGGGCTGGGCGATGGCGCTGACGCCCTGCTCGATGCACAGGTCCACGCCGTCGCGGAAGGGGAAGAAGCCGTCAGAAACAGCCACGGAGCCGGGGAGGCCGCCGCGTTCTTCCTCAGTCTGTTTTTCGATTTCTTTCAGCGTGGCGGCGAGGGATTCGTCCTCCTTGGCTGCCAGCTTGAGTTCGAAAAGGCTTTTGCCGGTCTTTTCGAAAGCGAGCAGGTCCGAGTGCTTGGTGTAGGCCTTGCCGATGGCGAGGAGCACGCAGCCGACGCGGTCCTGTTCGCCGGTTCCCACGGCTACCGTGGCGCCGTCCTTGACGAACAGCACGGAGTTGGAGGTAACTCCGGCCTCGACGGCCCATGCAAAGAGGAGGTCGTCGGCCTCACGGGCGTCCGGAGTGCGGGCGGTGAATGCGTTGCCGTCCTTCTCCGCGCTGGCGGAGATGAAATCTTCTTTGGCGAGAATGCGGTTGCAGAAGGAGAACTGAAGCACCATGCCGCCGTCCATCAGGGACTTGATGTCGAGGAAGGGCTGGCCGGTGAGCTTTTCGAGTTCACCGATTCCCGGAATCTGCAGGATGCGCAGGTTCTTCTTGCTTTTGAGCATCTCGAGGGCGTCGGCGTCGTATGCCGGTGCCGCGACCACCTCGAAGTAGGCGGTGTTGATGATCTCAGCGGTGGCCTTGTCGAGCTTCCGGTTCACGACGATGGCGCCGCCGAACGCCGCGATGCGGTCGGCCTTGAAGGCTCGATCCAGCGCGGTGGCGAGGCCTTCGTCGGTCCACGCTGCGCCGCACGGGTTGTTGTGCTTGAGGATGACGGCGGCCGGTTTGGCGGAAAGATACTGAAGAATGTTCAGGCCGTTGTCCACGTCGGTCAGGTTTATCTTGCCGGGATGTTTGCCGGCCTGAAGCATGTGTTGCTCGGTGAGGGCGCAGACAAGACCCTGTCCGGGACCGCGCAGCTTCACGCCGCCGACTTCGAGTTCGCCCTCGACCGGCTCGAAGAGGGCCGCGGGCTGATCAGGGTTCTCGCCGTAACGCAGCCCCTTGGTTTCTCCGTCGATTTCCCATGTGCGCTTGCGGAAGGACATCTTCTGCCCTCCGAGTTCGATGGTCATTTCTTCGGGAAACGGGTCCTGCTGAAGGGTCCGGTACATTTTCTTGAGATCGCTCATGGCTCCTCCGGTTTGTGGGGTGAGGTCTCATATCACAGGACCCCTCGGCGGGCAATGCGCTGTTAGCAGGGTTATTTTTTGGGAAAAATGGATGCATTACATGGAGGCTCGTGTACATTAGAAACATGATCATCAAATAGGCCGCAAGGAATACACTCTCAGCGGAGGCCAAAATGAAGCGTTTTTGCGACTGGAAAATGCAGACCAAGATTCTGACGGTTTTCGGCGGCATGGCCGCGATAGTGCTGGGAGGGCTGTTGGGATATTTTCTTCCGGTGACCAGCGATGCTTTGATGCAGGAAAAGCGCCTTGCAACAAGAAGTGTCGTGGACGTGGCATACACGCTTGTTGAACAATACGGCCAGATGGCATCTGCCGGCGAGTTGTCCGAAGAAGAGGCTCGGAAAAGGGCCATCAAGGAAGTCCGGGCGCTTCGCTATAGCGGGAGTGAGTATTTCTGGATTCAGGCCACTGATGGCAAGATGGTCATGCATCCCATCTCGCCGGATTTGGAAGGGAAGCAGCTTATCGCGGTCAAGGATGACAACGGCAAGCCTTTTTTCAGAGAGATGATTGACATCGCCAAAAACGAAGGTGGCGGTTTCGTTGACTATGTCTGGCCCAAGCCCGGGAAAAAGCAGCCGGTTCCCAAAGTGTCCTACATAAAAAATTACAGGCCCTGGGGGTGGATCGTCGGGTCCGGCATTTACGTCGACGATGTTGAAGAGCAGATGGACGCGCTGCGCCTGAAAATCATTGCTCCCTCCGTAATCGTGATCGCTCTGGTCATTCTGGTCGTCGTCATGGTGGTCAGAGGAATGGTCGGCCCTCTGCAGGCGGCTGTTGTCGCAGCAAGAAGGCTGGCCAAGGGTGACCTGACTGTGGAAATCCCCAAGGGGTGCCGAGATGAATCGGGTCAGCTTGCCGAGGCAATGCGGGGCATGGTCCACGAACTCCGTGACGTGGTGTCCTCGGTTCAGGAGGCCAGCGAGAACATGACCGCGGGCAACGAGGAACTTGCTTCGGCGTCAATGGAGCTTTCGCAGGGAGCCAATACGCAGGCGTCCGCCGTGGAACAGGTCTCTTCTTCCATGGAGCAGATGACTTCCAGTATCAGCCAGAATGCCGCAAATGCTCGTGAAACGGATTCCATCGCGGTGAAGGCGGCCTCTGACACGGAAAAGGGCGGCGAGGCGGTCAAGAAGACCGTCGAGGCCATGAACCAGATCGCGGAGAAGATTCTCATTGTCGAGGAGATCGCCCGGCAGACCAACCTGCTCGCGCTGAATGCGGCCATCGAGGCCGCACGGGCGGGCGAGCACGGCAAGGGGTTCGCGGTGGTTGCCGCGGAGGTCCGAAAACTTGCCGAGCGCTCAGGGCAGGCGGCTTCTGAAATCAGCGAACTGTCCACTTCCAGCGTGGCCGTGGCCGAAGAGGCCGGGGAACTGCTCGCCAAGATCGTTCCGGACATTCAGCGGACCTCGGAACTGATTCAGGAGATATCCACCGCAAGCGACGAACAGACCTCCGGTGCCGAGCAGGTCAACTCCGGCATTCAGGAATTGAACAAGGTCGTGCAGCAGAATGCTTCGGCATCCGAGGAAGTTGCCTCCACCGCGGAGGAACTTTCGAGCCAGGCGGAGCAGTTGCAGGAGAGCATCGGCTTTTTCAAGGTTGCCAGCGACAGCAGGGAGCAGAGCCGCTACGCGAAGCCCGCGAAGAAAGGCGCCAAGAAGAAGCCGCAGGCCAAGGCGAAGCCGCTGCCCTCCGCCGAGTCTCCCAAGAAGAAGTCCGCGGAACCCAAGGGCGGCGGAGGTGGCGGAAATAATGACTCCGGCGCAATGATCAACATGGACGATGACGAGTTCGAACGCTTCTGATGTTCGACGTGCATAACCTCCTGAGGGGAGGCCGCCTCCGACGGTCGGGGGCGGCCTTTCCGTTTGGGCATTAGTCATTGGCTGTCGGCGGGGAATCTGCTATGCAGGCCACGGCATTGCCAATCAAGGAGAGATAGAAACCATCATGGCAGATTCATATCTGGAGAAAGCGCTGGTCAAGATGGCGCGTCAGCTCAACGCTTATGACGAAGCCTCTCTCATGAGCGTGTGGGAAAAATACGCCGAGAGAGTGCGTGAATTCGAGCCGACAAAACGCTGGGAGGACGATGTTCTCGTTTTTTGCCTGCTGCAGTCCGTGCGCTTGAAGAACCAGCTTTTCAATCACCGCTGGAGCGAGTCCCGCAATCCCGAGCCGCAGGACGGCGGGATTGATCTCACTGCGCTTACCGCGCCGCAGGGCAGCGTGAAAGGCGAGCACAAATCCGAAGAGCCCGAATCCGCCGAAAACGGCGACGACTCGGCCCCAAGAGGAAAAGTGCTGCGCTTTACCCCGCGCGACAAGTAGCCGCAGTTGACACATCTTCACGTATTCATTACGCAAGATTACCGTTTTGTGGTCAATTTACGGGTTGTAGCTTTGCCTCGGCCCGCGTCAAGGAGCGTTGAACAATGGCTAACGTAGTGGTTTTCGGCTCCCAGTGGGGGGACGAGGGCAAGGGGAAGATCGTGGACATGCTCGCGGAAAAGGCTTCTGCGATTGTCCGCTTCCAGGGCGGCAACAACGCCGGTCACACGCTGGTGGTCGGCGGCGAGAAGTGCATTCTGCACCTCATCCCTTCCGGTGTGCTGCACCCGGGCAAGAAATGTCTCATCGGTAACGGCGTCGTGCTGGACCCCAAGGTTTTCTGCGAAGAGATAGACAAACTGGCCGAGCGCGGTCTGGACGTCTCTCCCTCGCGTATGATGATTTCCAAGAAGACGCACGTGATCATGCCGTATCACTGCGTCATGGACGCGGCTCGCGAATCCACCAAGTCCGACAGCAAGAAGATCGGCACCACCGGACGCGGCATCGGTCCCTGCTACGAGGACAAGATGCACCGTTGCGGCATCCGCGCCGCGGATTTTCAGGACAAGGTGCTGTTGCGCGAAAAGATCAAGCGCGGGCTTGAAGAGAAGAATGTTCTTCTTCAGCACCTTTACGGGGTGGAGCCGCTTGATGCGGAAGATATTTACGAAGACATCCTGCCTTACGCGGAGCGCCTCGTTCCGTATCTGGGTGACGTCTCCTCCACCATCCAGAAGATAAACGAAAAGGGCGGCCGAGTCCTTTACGAAGGCGCGCAGGGCACGCATCTGGACATTGATCACGGCACCTATCCGTTCGTGACCTCCAGCAACACCGTGACCGCCAACGCGGCCACCGGCTCCGGCAGCTCCCCGCGCGACCTCGATCGCATCATCGCCATCGTCAAGGCGTACACCACGCGCGTCGGCGGAGGGCCGTTTCCCACCGAACTCTTTGACGAAGTGGGCAACTTCATGCAGGAACAGGGCGGCGAATACGGCGCCACCACCGGCCGTCGCCGTCGCTGCGGCTGGCTCGATCTGGTGGTGCTTCGCGAATCCGTGCGCCTCAACGGCCCCACCGAGCTGGCCATCACCAAGCTTGACGTGCTCTCCGGTCTCAAGGAGCTCAAAATCTGCACCGGATACAAGTACAACGACGAGATCGTTAACTATCCGCCGCAGGAGCAGAACGGCATGGCCAACGTGGAGCCCGTCTACGAGATCCTGCCCGGCTGGGACGAGGACATCACCAAGGCAAAGAGCTGGGACGACCTGCCTTTGAATGCCAAGAAGTACCTGGAGCGCATTCAGGAACTTACCGGCGTGACGGTCGGTCTGGTGTCCGTTGGCCCTGACCGTGAACAGACCTTTTAGGAATACGAGCCATGGCGTCCGGCCGAACTGATCCGCTCACCGTCCTCTCCGGACAGCAGAACGCGATTCTCCGGCTGGGCGCCCTGGCGTCCAATCCGCCCCAGAGCGTGGTCATCGAAGGCGGCAACGCGGACGAACGTTTCGCCGCCGCCCAGTGGTGGGCCATGCGCTTGAACTGTGCCGTGCCGGATACACCCTGTGCCGGATGCGTCACGTGTCGCCAAATATCGGATCAGGCTTTCTCGGACCTCATGGTGTTTGACGGACGCGATGACCTCATCAAGGTGGAGCCCATCCGCGAGGCCCGTCCCATCTGGGGCCAGCCGCCGCACGGAGACGGTTACCGCGTCACTATTCTCGCCGAAGCCCAGCGGCTCATGACCGAGTCGGCCAACGCGCTGCTCAAGTCCCTTGAGGAGCCCCGGCCGGGAAACGTGTTCGTCCTGTGCACCCCGCAGCGCGAGAGACTGCTGGAGACACTGGTGTCCCGCAGCTTCGTGGTGACCTTGGCATGGCCCGAGGTAGCCGCGAACGACTCGGACATTGATGAGTGGTGTGCGGCCATGGTGGGTTTCTGGCAGTCGGGACGCGGCTGGTTTTCGCGGACGTCCACCAAGGGAAAAGTTGATGCTGATCTTGCCTTTCAGGTCCTGCTCGGTATGCAGCGGCATCTTCGCAACGCCATGAGCGGGGCAGCGGACGATCTCGGCTCCAAAATGGCGGCGAAGCTCGGCCCCGACGGCCTGCGTCGTCTGGACCTCGCTCTCGGTGAGGCTCAGGATGCCCTCAACACGCAGGTGCCGGTCAATCCTTCCCTTGTGCTGGACTGGCTCGCCACGCGACTTCGCTAATCTTTTCAAAGATTTTCATTTTTCTCCCATGAATGTGTTGACAGCGATACCGTGTTTCGCTAAACACATTTCTCCCAACGCAGTGGGGCTGTAGCTCAGTTGGGAGAGCGCTTGAATGGCATTCAAGAGGTCGTCAGTTCGATTCTGTCCAGCTCCACCAATTTTCCTTAATGGCTTCGGTAGATTACCGGAGCCATTTTTTGTTGCCTGACGGTCGGAAATCCGGTTTGTGGTCCAAATGTGGCCTAATCCGAATTTTCGGCTTTCAGCACCTAAAGCCCCCCTCCCACACACTCCACTTCGCATTCTTCGGCCAAGTCAGGGCCACTTCTTCAGATTGGGCGTTGTGTAGAAAAGTGCAGACGGTGTCTCGGATGATCTTTGTTTTCATGTTTGGTTAACAAAGTCATGTGCGCCAATTATTTGCTATCCGTCCTTTGGTGCTGCTTTGAGCTTAAGGAAGAAGTCTTATTGGGGATAAGAAAGGCAGGTAGGGTCAAACCGTCTGAATTGGATTATTCTGTCGTTGTGACAGAGGGTTGTTTGCTTTGTCCCGATAAAATAATACTCGCTCACAGGTCTGTTCGCGTATATTCCAATAAATAGTGAGGGGGATTGTTCCGGCTGAGTCGGGAGAATGTGCTTCTGGCGTACGGATTCGATTCAGACTGGGAACAGGGTTGGTCGTGTTCTTTGTTTTAAAAGGGGGGCTCTATGGCATTCAAAAATTTTCCACTGAGACTGAAGATCGGAGTGAGCGTCTGTCTGGTCGTGGCCGTGATTCTGACAGTCTACACGGTGATCGTGGTCACCAAGTCGGAGACGAACTCCGTTGAGGCTGCGAAGAAACTGGCTTACGAAATGGCAAACAGGTATGGTAATCAGGTCAAGAACGACATCGAAAAGGCCTTGGACGCAAGTCTGACAACCGCCGCAGTATTCGAGGCCATGGTTCAGCGAAAGGACCTTGTCGACCGTGATATGGTCGATGAGATTCAGAAGAAGGTTCTGCTCTCGAACGATACCTTTTTCGGAATACAAAGCGCGTTCGAACCCAATGCGCTTGACGCGCGGGATGCCGAGTACAAGGCCACTGGCGATCCCATGTGGGAGCACATGGGCGGCGCGTATGGCAACTACTGGTGGCGCGAAGGCGGCGAACTCAAGGTCGTCAACCTGACCAAGTTCGACTATCCGAATACCCGTGATTGGTACAAGGGCCCCCGTGACACGGGAGGGCCGTACCTTACAGAACCGTATTACACGGACGTGGCGAACATCAACATGTCCACCATGAGCGTGCCGGTCGAGTCGAAAGGGCGCTTCATAGGTATTGTGGGCATCGACTTCAGCCTCGCCGCGTTTCAGGACATGGTCGACGGGGTTCACCCCATGGGTACCGGGCGTGCGCTCATCGTGTCCAACAAGGGAACGGTGGTGGCGCACCCTAATCCGGATCTGGTCAACAAGGAACTCGGCCAGTTCCTGAATCAGGAGTATTCACAGTCCATCATGCGTTCCATTGAGCAAGGCGAGAGCTTTGATTCATTCATGGCTTCACCCCTGACCGGAGACGAATCATACTTCCTTTTCCAGCCCATCCGGGTTCAGGGTACCAAGACGCCGTGGAGCATCGGTATCGTTATTCCCAGAGAAACCATTTACAAGGATTCCCAGAACTTCTTGTATCTGAGCGTTGCCCTCGCCGTGGGCGCGCTGCTTATCGTCGCGGCTGTAGTGTTCCTTCTCGCCAAGAACATCACCAACCCGTTGGTGCGAAGCGTTGCGTTCGCCAGTGAGATCGCCAAGGGCAACCTTACGGCGAGGCTTGATGTCGACCAGCGAGATGAGGTTGGGGTGTTGGCAAGGACGCTTTCGGAGATGGGCGACAAACTCAAGCAGGTTGTCGGGGATGTGCGTGACGTTACCGACAGTGTCTCCAGCGGCGCCGGGGAGCTTTCTTCAACGTCCATGACACTTTCACAGGGGGCTACGGAGCAGGCCGCCTCCATTGAAGAGGTCTCCTCCAGCATGGAGGAGATGGCTTCGAACATCGGCCAGAACGCCGAGAATGCCAAGCAGACGGAAGAGCTTGCCCGCAGCGCTGCCACTCAGGCAGAGGACAGCGGGACTGCCGTCGGCGAGGCCGTGACTGCCATGCGCGAGATTGCTGAGAAGATCAGCATTATCGAAGAAATCGCACGGCAGACCAACCTGCTTGCCCTGAACGCCGCCATTGAGGCCGCACGCGCGGGCGAACACGGGAAGGGCTTTGCCGTCGTTGCTGCGGAGGTTCGCAAACTGGCCGAGCGCTCCGGCGTGGCCGCCGGCGAGATCAGCCAGCTGGCGGGCAACAGCGTTGACATAGCCGACCGGGCCGGAGAGATGCTCAGCCATCTCGTGCCTGACATCCAACGGACGGCCGATCTGATAGAAGACATAACCAGCGCCACTCAGGAGCAGAGCTCCGGCGCTTCGCAGATCAACAGCGCGATACAGCAGCTCGACAACGTCGTGCAGCAGAACGCCTCTGCCTCCGAGGAGATGTCCTCGACCTCCGAAGAACTTTCCGGACAGGCCGAGAGCCTTCAGCAGACGGTCTCATTCTTCAATGTCGGCTCGGGACGTCGCCGCCCGAGTCAGTCGCGGCAGCGGGCGCCCAAGGTGCAAACGGAAAAGCCCAAGGCCATCGGTTCCGGCGAACAGAAGGCCAAGCCCGGAAAGCAGGGGCCGGCTGATTCAGGTTCTTCGGACGGCGTGAATCTGTCGCTGGATGATGACTTTGAGCGCTTCTGATCGCGCTGGTGATGGATGACAAGAATGGGTGGTCTTCGGGCCACCCTTTTTTTGTTGTCCGTAGCAGGCCTCAGAACGGTTGCACAAAGGAACGGTCGGTCAGTCACTGCGCGCCCAAAGAATTCCCGTCGCGACAGGCTGAAAGGGGGCAGGCATGTGATCCTGGCAGATGAACATCTAGTCTGTAACCGGATCATTCATCAGTAAAGCCGATATGATGGCCAAACAGCAGGCGACAGCGCGCAGGGTCAGCCTTGCGGCTTCTAGATGGCGAGTTCGTCTTTTCGCTCACTCGAAAAAAGAGGCTGCCCGAGCGTCCCGGACAGCCTCCTTGGTAGCTAGATGATGCCGAACTTTCTCTTTGCCTCGATGCGTCTGGCGTGGAGGATCGGCTCCGTGTATCCGGATGGTTGCGTTCGGCCTTTGAAGATAAGGTCCCGGGCGGCCTGAAAGGCGACGCTGTCATCGAAGTTCGGAGCCATGGGGCGGTATCCCGGGGCATCCTGATTCTGCTTGTCCACGACTGCGGCCATGCGCTCAAGCGTCTGCGTGATCTGCTCCCCGGTGCAGACGCCATGCAGCAGCCAGTTGGTCATGTACTGGCTTGAGATGCGCAGCGTGGCGCGATCTTCCATGAGACCCACGTCGTTGATGTCCGGCACCTTGGAACAGCCGATGCCCTGCTCGACCCAGCGGACAACGTATCCGAGGATGCCCTGCGCATTGTTGTCAAGCTCTCGTTGGACCCTGTCAGCGGAGATGGTTTCGCTCATGACCGGCAGTTGCAGCAGATCGTCGAGGTCGGCGCGGCGCTTGCCGGCAAGCTGTTTCTGGCGTTCGGCCACGTTGACCTGATGATAGTGCATGGCGTGCAGCGTGGCGGCGGTCGGGGAGGGCACCCATGCGCAGTTCGCCCCGGCTTCGGGGTGGGCGGCCTTGGTGTCCATCATCTCGCGCATCCTGTCCGGCTTGGGCCACATGCCCTTGCCGATCTGTCCCTTGCCGGCGAGCCCGCATTCGAGGCCGATGTCCACATTCCAGTCCTCGTAGGCCGTAATCCAGCGCTGGGCCTTCATGGTGTCCTTGGGGACCATGGGTCCGGCTTCCATGTCGGTGTGAATCTCGTCTCCCGTGCGGTCGAGGAAGCCGGTGTTGATGAAGATGACCCGGTCGGCGGCCTGACGGATGCACTCCTTGAGATTCAAAGTGGTCCTGCGCTCCTCGTCCATGATGCCCATCTTGAGGCTCGTTCGCGGCAGCCCCAGCAGTTCCTCGACCCTGCCGAAAAGCTCCGAGGTGAACGCCACTTCGTCCGGGCCGTGCATCTTGGGCTTGACGATGTAGGCGCTTCCGGTGGCGCTGTTGCCCACGGCTTCTTCGCCCGCGATGTCGCGTTTGAAGATGAGGCCGGTGGCAAAGGCGTCGAGGATGCCTTCGGGAATCTCCTGCCCGTCCAGAAGCGCGGCCGGAGTGGTCATGAGGTGCCCCACGTTGCGCACCAACAGCAGGCTTTTCCCGGAAAGGGTGAAGAGGGAGCCATCGGGCGCGGTGTATTGCCGGTCCGGGTTGAGCGTGCGGGTCACGGTCCTGCCGTTTTTGCGGAAGCGCGCTTCAAGCTCGCCGCGGACGAGGCCGATGATGTTGGCGTAGGCAAGGGCCTTGTCAGGCCCGTCCACCACGGCGACCGAGTCTTCGCAGTCGAGGATGGTGGTCATGGCGGACTCTAGGATGACGTCGCTGACGCCGGAAGGGTTGCCCGCGCCCACCGGGTGATTTCGGTCCACGACGATCTCCGCGTGCAGGCCGTTGTTTTCCAGCAGGACGGAGAAGGCGTCCGCACCGCCGGAATACCCTTTGTAACGCTCGGGGGCGGCCAGTCCGGTTTCCGTGCCGTCGGAAAGCTCGATGCCGAGCCCCTTGCCGCCGTCCGTCAGGAAATATCGCGCCACATCGGCATGGCTGCCTTGTGCGAGGGGGGCGGCGATGTCCAGAAAGGCTGCGGCCTCGGCGATCACCATGTCGCCCCGCACCGGGTTGTATTCGGTGCCTTTCTCCGCGCCTTCCGTCTCGGGGATGGCGTCCGAGCCGTAGAGGGCATCATACAGGCTGCCCCAGCGGGAGTTGGCGGCGTTGAGGACAAAGCGGGCGTTGGTCACGGGCACCACGAGCTGGGGGCCTGCGATGGAGGCGATTTCCGGGTCCACGTTGGCCGTGGTGACGCTGAAGTCGCCGCCGTCCGGAACGATGTAGCCTATCTCTTCGAGAAACGCCCGGTACGCCTGATGGTCGTGAGGTCTCCCGGCACGCTCCCGGTGCCATTCGTCAATGGAAGCCTGAAGCCGTTCCCGCGTTTCCAGCAGGTCGCGGTTTCGCTCGCCGAATTCCTCCACGAGCCGCTCCAGCCCGTTCCAGAAGGACTCCGCGTCAATGCCGCATTCCTCCGCCAGCGGGGACAGTGTGTCGTAAAGACGTTGGTCGACCGCGAGTTTGCCGGTGGTGATCCGTTGGGTCATTATGGCAGCTCCTTGCCTGTTCTGTGTCGCAATCCATCAGGCGCAAAGCCGCGCCCTGGTCCGCAGATTTGGGCAAATATAGCGCTCCGGAGAAAAAATGCAAAGGGTTTGAGATGGTTGTTGTGACTCGTCTGCAACCAATTCCGCCGGTCGCATGACAACCGGCGTTCATCAACGTGCCGTTGTCCTTTGGTCATACTCAAATCCGATATTCACCGAAGTTGCGCAGGAGCCACTGTCCGGCGCGGCCCATGTCCCTGTTCTGATTGCGGATGAGATACAAAGGCGAGGCGTGCTCGCGAATCTCGAGTTCAAGTGAGACGGGCAGGATGTCCCGCTCCGCCAGAGCGCTCTTGAGCAGTGGGGATGGGAAGAACGCCCACCCGAGGCCGCGCTCCACCAGTGAGGCGCACGCGGCGTAGCTGTCGATGAGCCAGCGTTTCTGGCTGAAGTGCGTGACCTCGGTGTCCTTGGCTTCCGATCGGCTGGTGACGACGATCTGCCGTTCGTCCTCAAGGTCGCCCACGGACACGTCTTCCTTGTGCGTCAGCGGATGATGCCTCGAGGCCGCCGCCTGAAACGGGACGTAGGAAAGCAGCTTGTATGCCTCCAGACGCTTGGGAATCCCCGAGCTGATGAGTAGGCCCAAGTCGGCCTTGCCCGCTGCGACGTATTCCTCAACGTCGTTGAAGATGCCCGTCTGGATGTCCAGCTCCGTGAAAGGAAACTGTTCCTCGAATGGTCTGAGGTGCTTCTCTATGAAGTCAGGGTGAAGCGCTTCGTCCAGCGCGATGCGGATGTGCGTGTCCTCCCCGGCGCAGAATGACAGGGCGCGGTCCTTGAGCCGTTGCGCGCCTCGAATGACCCCGAGCGCATCGCGCAGCAGCGCCTCCCCTTCGTCCGTCAGCGTCAGGTACTTGCGGCTTCGGTCGAAGAGCTGCGCGCCGAGGTCTATCTCCAGATTCGCCACTGCGGTGCTGACACCCGACTGCGCCTTGCCCAGCAGACGCCCCGCCGCCGAGAATGATCCCGTTTCCGCGGCGGTCACGAAACATTCAAGATGCGAAAAATTGAAAGAAATCAAAGTTTTTTACCCCTCGTGGCGATGTCCTTCATGTTGGTGACGATACTACATCCGGTCTCGGAGGTCTATGACCTATCTGAAAGTCGAATAGGTTCTAGCTTTGTTTTCCTGTGGTTCGCGTATAGGTTGCGCAGCGATGGACGCCGGAATGCGGCAGCAGAAAAACATGAAACGCCAAAGACCCGAGGTGGAATATGGCCCTGATGGAGTGGCATACGGATGATGACAAAATGTGCTGGCCCGAGCTGGTGGATCTCGCCCCCGAGAGCGTGGGCATCGATCTGAAGGCGGTTCGCCGGTACCGTCTGGGCCGCGTGCGCGAGCAGATGGAGCGTTACGACGTGAACGCCATGATTCTGTCCGACGCGGTGAACATCCGTTACGCCACCGGTGCCAGAAACATGCAGGTCTTCTCGTCCCGCAACGCGCCGTCGCGCTACCTGCTGCTCACGCAGGACAGGAGCATTCTCTTTGAATTCACGGGCTGCCTGCACCTTGCCGACGGCCTTGAGACCATCGACGAGGTGCGCCCCTCCGAAACCGCGAGCTTCGTGGCGGCAGGGCCGAACATCAAGGAGCGCGAGATAGAGTGGGCGCGCAAGATGATCTCGCTCATGAAGGAGCTCGTCGGTCCCGAACTGCGAGTGGGGATCGAGCGCATGAACGCCGGGGTGGCCATCGAAATGGCGAAGAACGGCGTGCAGATCGTGGACGCGCAGGAGCCGGTGGAGATGGCCCGCTGCATCAAGTCCGACGAGGAGGTCAAGTGCATGATCGCCTCGCTTCAGGCGACGGAGCAGGCCACGGGCAAGATGCGCGGCGCCATCCGGCCGGGCATCACCGAGAATCAGCTCTGGTCCATCCTGCATCAGGAGGTCATCGCCCTGAACGGTGACTACGTGGAGACGAGGCTCCTGAGTTCCGGCGCGCGCACCAACCCGTGGTTTCAGGAGTCCGCCAACAAGGTGATCGGGAAAAACGAGCTGGTAGGGTTCGATACCGACGTGGTGGGGTGTCACGGATACTACTCCGACTTTTCCCGCACGTTCCATGCGGGCCCCGACGCTCCCACCGAGGAGCAGCGTACTCTGTACAAAGTCGCGTACGAGCAGATTCAGCACAACATCGACATCATCAAGCCCGGAATGACCTTTCGCGAATACGCCGACAGGGCGTGGGACATCCCGGAAAAATATCACGCCAACCGTTACTACCTTTCTGCGCACGGCGTGGGCATGTCTGGCGAATATCCGTACCTCTACCACCGCGCCGACTTCCCGGATGCGGGCTATGACGGCGTGATCGAGCCGAACATGACCCTGTGCGTCGAGTCCTACATCGGCGAACAGGGCGGGGGTGAAGGCGTCAAGCTCGAAGAGCAGCTTCTGGTGACCGAGCACGGTACGAAACTGCTGACGCATTATCCCTTCGAAGAGGAACTGCTGCGGTAGTGGGGCAACAATGAGTATGGATTTCGATAACCTCCGCACGGAAACCGTCGAGGGTGACGGGTTTCGCATCACGCTGCACAGGCGCGGCGAGAACGCCCACGTCAAACAGCGGCGTCCGGTAATGTACGGCGTGTATTCGGAGATTGAAACCGAGTCCGCCCTGCTGCGGTTCAACCTGAACAACGAGATTGTCAGGGCCGAAGGGCGCGGCGAAGACTGGCCGAGCGATCTGGAGTACCTCAAGCGTACCGCCGGCAACGACTGGGTATACTATTCCACCGGGGGCTACGCGGGGTCTTGGGAAACGCTGACTGACGCCTCGTTTCCGGCCCCGATCTCGTTCAGGATTCCAGAGCCGTACAGCGAAGTGTACAAGACCGTTGGGGAATACTACCTTCCCAACCTGCCTTACGAATCCAACAACATCATCGGCGACGACCCGTTTGCCACGCCGGGCGTGCGGCGGATTCTGAACGGCTGGCACCAAGAGATCGAGAAGGTCCGCAGTGCCGCCGTGGAGCTGCCGCCTCGTTTCAACCGGTTTCTGGAAGATGCCCTGAGGAATTCTCCCGAGCGCCTTCAGGCCAAGGCCGAGCGACTTTTCGAGGTCTGCGGCGGGAGGACTTCCGTGCTGCCCCCGGATGCCCGCCATGCGGATTACGACGTCATTCCCCTGAACATCTCGCAGGGCTGCCTCTACAAATGCCGTTTCTGTTCGGTGAAGAACGACATGCCGTTCTCGGAACGTTCGCGCATGGAGATTCGTCGGCAGATTGATGGGCTGGCCGCACTCTATGGGGATGATCGGTACAACTACAATTCTATCTTTCTGGGCGATCACGACGCGCTCAACACCGCTGACGACCACATCCTGTTCGCCATCTCGGAGGCGCGAAACGGGTTGGGCTTCGACCGATCCTACATGCGGGGCGCGAACGTCTTCATCTTTGCCAGCGTCGCGTCGCTCATGGCCAAGGAGGATGGTTTTTTCAAAAAGCTCGATGCGTGCGGAGCCAGAGTCCACATCAATGTCGGCCTCGAGTCGGCGGATCAGGAGACGCTGGACTACATCGGCAAACCGCTCGGGAGCGCCGAAGTCGTGCGCTGTTTCAAACGTATGCAGTCGCTCAACCGCGAGCATCAGAACATCGAGTTCACGGGCAACTTCGTTTTTGACGAAGCGCTTCCGGCAGGGCACATCCCCGCGTTTCTGGAACTGGCGGAAGGAGACGGGGACGCGCCGCCAGTCAAGGGGACCCTGTACCTGTCGCCTCTTTGCCTCAGCAGGCCGTCCCCCGAGACTCTTTTTGCATTCAAGCAACTCAAAACGTTCAGTATGTTTGCGACATACTTGTATATCATACAGCGTGTCTAGTGCCGGTCGGCAGGGTTCGCCGGTCGAAAAAGGTCAAGGAGCGGGATTCCAACTCGTGAGGGAATGTCGTTGGACTCACCGCTGAAAAAAATCAACAGTACCAAAGGAGTGAATCTATGATGAGGCTGAAGGGAATCATTGCGATCATGGCCATGGCGTTTGTCCTGTCCGTTTTTTCGCAGCCTGCCGCTGCCAAGGAAAAGACGCTGCGTTTCGGCGTGAACAACTGGGCCGAAAACGTAGCCGTCTCGAACATGTGGAAGATTCTTCTGGAGGAGCGCGGGTACGATGTCGAGCTGACGCAGGTGGGCAACGGCGTCATGTACGGCGGGGTGGCCTCCGGTTCTCTCGATATCGGCCTGGAAGTGTGGCTGCCCAACTCCGACAAGCCGATGGTGGATCGCTTCGGCGATGAGTTCGACATCCAGAGCGCGTGGTACAAGGGCGCCAGCCTCGGACTCGTGGTGCCGTCCTACGTGGAGATCGACTCTCTGGCCCAGCTCTCCGAGAACGCCGAAATGTTTGAAAGCGAAATCATCGGCATCGACTCCGGGTCCAGCCTGAACGAGATGACCCGCGAAGCCGTGGAGGCCTACGGGCTGGACTACGAGTTCGTGGAAAGCTCCGAACCTGCCATGCTTGGCGTGCTGGACGCGGCCTACAAGGCGAAGAAGCCCGTGGTGGTGACCCTGTGGAATCCGCACTTCGCCTTTGCCGAATATGATCTCAAGTACCTTGAAGACCCCAAGAACGTCTACGGCGATGGGGATGACATCTTTTTCATCACCCGCAAAGGGTTCAAGGAGGACTTCGGCGAAGTGCTGAAGTGGATGAACAAGTGGTTCATGACTGACGCCACTCTCGGCGAGCTTATAGGCACCATCAAGCGCGCCGAGGACCCGGAGGAGGGCGCCGCGAAGTGGATCGAAGCCAACCGGGAACTGGTCGACTCCTGGTTTGAATAAGTCGCCGTTTCCGGCCGGGCCCCGTTGAGCCCGTGCCGGACTATGCGCCGAACCGCACTCGGGCCGACGGATCAATCCGTCGGCCCGTTTCGTTTTTGCGCACTCCGGAAACCAGACAATTCCCTTCAGGTATGACATCTCTCAGCTTCGTGTGCTAACTTCATTCGTTGCATCCGTAAAAAGCAGAAAACAATGTGAGGTGTCTCATGTCGAAGAAAATACTGGTTGCAGTGACCAGCGTCGCGAAATATCCCAACATGCGCCGTGCCACTGGCCTCTGGCTGAGTGAGGCCGTGCACTTCGTCAAGGAGGTTCGGGAGGCCGGATACGAGGTGGACTACGTCAGCCCTCAGGGTGGCTACACGCCCATTGACCCGCACAGTCTCGAAGGTGCCGACGACACGGACTGGCAGTGGTATCAGGACAAGTCGTTCATGAACCGTCTCGGGGCCACCGTGCGTCCGGACGAGCTTCGGGCGGACGATTACGCCGCAATCTATTACGCCGGTGGTCACGGAACCGCGTGGGACTTTCCCGAGAATGAGGGGTTGCAGGAGATCAGCCGCGGGATTTACGAAAACGGCGGCTTCGTGACCGGCGTCTGTCACGGCGTGGTGGCCCTGCTGAATCTCAGGCTGTCCGACGGGACGCTGCTCATCGACGGAAAGCGACTCACCGGTTTTTCCGACGAGGAAGAGCGGCTTGCGGAGCTCGACTCGGTGGTTCCGTTCCTCACCGAGAGCGAGCTGCGCGCCTGCGGCGGAGTCTACGAAAAGGCCGACAAGCCCTTTGCGGGGCATGCCGTGGTCGACGGGCGGCTCATCACTGGGCAGAACCCGGCCTCGGGCGCGGAGGTCGGCCGTCTGCTCGTCAGGGAGTTGCAGGGCTGATTCGGCGATTGCCCTCAGCTGCCCCGTGAGCGGGGCATCGCGATGCGCCGCTCACGGGCAGAAAGTATGCGGATGAAGCGCGCCCGCGCCTTTCGCGTCCGTCCGAAGGGCCGGTTCCCCCTGTTTTCGTCTCTCCAGTGATAAATATGTGCGAAACGGCAAAGAATCTTTGACTTGGGGCGTTTCTTTTGCAAGGGTGCGAAAAAGGCGGAACTATCCATAATCATGCAGGTTCGAACTCTCAATAGAATAGCGAAGGTCATTCTGGGCAAGCTCTGGAGCTCGCTCAAGGATATGCTTCCCATCATTCTCGTCGTGGTCTTCTTTCAGGCCGTGGTGCTTCAGCAGCCGTTCCCGAATCTCGGGGAGGTGGCCTTCGGCAGTCTGCTGGTGCTCATCGGGCTTGCTCTTTTTGTGCAGGGGCTCGAAATGGGACTGTTCCCCATCGGGGAAAACCTCGCCAGGTCACTTGCGAGGAAGGGGAGTCTGTTCTGGATTCTGACGTTCGCCTTTCTGCTGGGTTTTTGCACCACCGTGGCGGAGCCCGCGCTGATCGCCGTCGCCGCCGAAGCCGCGAGCATCGCTGCCACGGCGAAACTCATTGATGCCGCACAGTCTTCCATGGACAGCTACGCCATGGGACTGCGACTGTCGGTTGCGCTCTCGGTGGGCGTCGCCATCCTGATAGGGGTGCTCCGAATCATCCGCGGGTGGTCGATCTCTGTCGTGATTATAAGCGGCTACGTTCTCGTGATGCTGATGACCATCGTCGCCCCCGAGGAGATCATTGGTGTGGCCTACGACGCCGGCGGGGTGACCACTTCAACTGTCACGGTGCCGCTCGTGGCAGCGCTCGGCGTGGGGCTGGCTTCCATCATCCGCGGCCGCAGTCCGTTGCTGGACGGCTTCGGACTTGTGGCGTTGGCGAGCCTGCTGCCCATGATCTTCGTGATGGGATACGGCCTCATAATCTTTTAAGTCTGGAAGCCATATGGAATTTTTCATTGACTTCGGATCGGTATTTCTGGCGACGGTACGCGATACGCTGCCGATCCTCGGGCTGATCCTCGTTTTCCAGATATTCGTCATTCGCCAGCCGATCCCGCATCTGCCGAGGGTCATCATGGGCGGTGTGTACGTCGTGCTCGGGCTGGCGCTGTTTCTCATCGGCCTGGAAAAGGCCCTGTTCCCCGTGGGCAAGGCCATGGTGGCCCAGTTGACCGCTCCGGACTTTCTCGTCGGCGGTATTCAGGCCCAGTCCGAGTGGACCGCTTATCTGTGGGTGTATCTGTTCGCCGCCATGATAGGCTTCTCCACCACCATCGCGGAGCCGTCGCTGCTGGCCGTGGCGTTGAAAGCCAGCGAAGTGTCTGGCGGCAGCATCAGCCAGTGGGGGCTGCGCATCACCGTGGCCATCGGAGTGGCATTCGGTATCTCGCTGGGGGCGTACCGCATCGTCACCGGCACGCCCCTTTCCCTTTACATACTCTGCGGGTATGTTGCCGTCGTGCTGATGACGTTTTTTACGCCCAAGAAGATCATCGCCATTGCGTACGACTCCGGAGGCGTGACGACCTCCACCGTCACGGTACCGCTGGTGGCGGCGCTTGGGCTTGGCCTTTCAGAGGCCGTTCCGGGACGCAATCCGGCTCTGGACGGATTCGGGCTGATTGCGTTCGCGAGTCTTTTTCCGATAATTGCCGTCATGGGGTACGCGCAGATCGCGCATCTGCTGAACATGCGTACCAGAGCAAAAACGCGAAAGGAATGATGTCATGAAGTTCAAAGCCATTTTCGCCCCGGTCAAGACGCACAAGACCGACCCTATCGTGGACGCGGCCAAGGAGGCGGGAGCCACGGGGGCGACGATCATTTCCGCCCGCGGAACCGGGATGCGTGAAGCAAAGACGTTCTTCGGGCTTACGCTCGAGGATCAGACCGATATCGTCTTCTTCCTGCTCGAGGAACACCTCGTCAATCCCGTCCTCGAGGCCATCCGGACTGCCGGGGAGTTTCAGAAGCCCGGCACCGGCATTGCCTTCGTGGTTCCCATCGACAAGGTGATCGGGATGGAGAGCCAGATCGAGCGCTTCAAGGAAGAAGTCCGCGAGAAGTATTTTTAATAATTCAGTATTCGAAGGGGTGCAGAGATGAAGAAGTCCATTGTCCGCGTTCGGGACGTGATGCAGTCGGAAATCCTGAGCATCGACGGCATGGCGACCGTCAAGGTCGCCGCAGACAAGATGCGGCAGGCGCAGGTCTCCGAGCTGCTTGTGGAACGGCGACACGAGGATGACGCCTGGGGCATCATAACCATCATGGACATCGTCGAAGGCGTGCTCGTTCCCGGTCTCGACGCCGAGGATGTGAGCGTCTACGAGGTAATGACCAAACCCGTCATCACGGTTCCCGCCGTAATGGACATCCGGTACGCCACGCGGCTGATTCACCGCATGAAAATCCACCGCGCGCCGGTGGAGCACATGGGAGAAATGGTCGGTATGGTGACGTTGGATTCCCTCATCCTCGAGCACGAACTTTTGTAGCCGGAGAAAAGGCATGTGGGGATTCTTCGTGGCGATCAACTCGCTGCTCAACAAGGTGCGGATATGCCCGAAATGCAGCCACAAGCAGGCTGTGGGCGATTCGCAAAAGCACGACTCGGTGCGGTGCCGCAACTGCGGGGCCGACATCCCGCCGAGCAGCGGGCGCGGAAGAAGATCCTGAGCCGACCCGGCCGCACCTGAGCGTGCGGCGATTATATTCCTGAAACGGGCCCTTGGCCGGCTTTGGCCGGAAGGGTCCGTTTCTGTTTATGGATGCCGAACCCTGTCGACGCGAGAGCGGCGACCCTGTCGCGCCGTTCGGCGCAGATTCGTACAGACAAGGTCCTGTGCTGTCCACCCCTTCCCGCAATCAGGAAGGGAAGAGCCGACCTGTCCCGCATGAGTAACGAGGTGTAAAGAAAGCTTTGAGGGTGTATTGAAAACCATACACTTTTTCATACTGAGAGTGTGGTTAGCAGCCTGTAATGAAGGTGTTATTTATTGCGCGCATGGATTTTGCTTTCTTGGTAATAATCGGAGGAGGTGCTATGAGCAGAATTGTTTACGCATGGTTGTTCGTTGTTGCCATCATGCTCGCGATGCCTTCATGGGCACGTGCATTCACGTTTCCTGAGCCAACCGCCAACGCTTTCCTGTACGGCGATTTCTACTCATACTCCCTGCCGGTTCTGGCGTATCAGTACGATCAGGAATTCGGGGGAGGAACAGGGCCCGGCAATCCCTATTACGTCCGGTCGACTGCCGGTCATATCAAGGATGGCATCGTCATAGCTACGGGTGCGTCTGGAACCGGGGTGAACACCAACTTCGCGGGTATGGATGACGCGTATCCGACCCCGAACAGCTCCGGCGTGCCCACGTTTTCTACCGGCACGACTCCGGATCCCGGGTTCACCCCCACCATGCCGGCCAATCAGCCCGATACGTGGGATTCGACCATCGAAGCGTTCACAGGGCAGATGAACGGACAGAGCCCGGCCTTCTTCTTCAACAACACGCAGGAACGGTCCGCTCAGGACCTCTGGGCATACGGGCAGGTCAAGGTCTGGAGCAGCACCGGCGGCGCAACGCCGGAGTATTTTGATCTGGCGAGCCCCAACGGCGACGGGACCGGTATCTTCGGCGGTGATCCCGGCACGTATGTCTCTCCGACATATTCCGATGCCTCATGGGAACCGACTCCGTTCGAGGACTATATCATTTCGGGCGGAGACGTATGCATCAACGCCTCCGGGGTTCCGGTGCCGTGCGGCAGCCCGGACGCTGTCGCCGGACCTTTCCCCCACAACCTCGGATCGGATCAGGTGGCGTATGCGGTTTTCTCTCCCGAGCTCAACGCCATGCTCGCGGCATGGAGCGGGGACAGTCCGTACGACATGATCTCCATGGACTTCAGGATGCATTCGCTCAACGGCGGCTATGAACAGGCGTTCGTGGTGCCGTCGACATTCGAGTCCGCTCCGGTCCCCGAGCCTTCTTCCGTGGTCCTTGCCGGACTCGGTCTGGCAGCGCTGATGGCCTTCTCCATGAGACGCCGTCTCGGACAGGGCTAGATCGCGGTTCAGACTCTCTCGCAAGGGGGCGGCAGTCCAGTGCCGTCCCTTTTTTTGAGCGGTCACTCGGAAAGAAGGACAGGGTCTTCCAGCGGCTCGTACTCGTTTGGGTCGAAGACCAGCTCGCCTCCGCCGAGGTGACGTTCGTATTCGATGCCCCACTTGCGCAGTTCGAGCAGGGCAGGGAGCAACTTCCGGCCAAGTTCGGTCAGGGTGTATTCGACCTTGGGAGGAACCTCCGGATAGGCTTTTCTGGTCAGGATATCGTCCTTCTCCAGCTCGCGCAGCTGCTTTGCCAGCATCCTCTCGGATATCTGCGGCATGGTCCGCTTGAGTTCCCCGTATCGCATGGTCCCGGAGCGTGCCAGATGGAATATGATGACGGGTTTCCACTTTCCGCCGAAGACCTGAAGGGTCAGTTCGAAAAAGCATCGGTATTCCTTGTCGTTGACCTTCTTGAGGGGGCACTGCTGGATCATGGGGGTTCCTGACTTACATGCGTGTAAGTGGCTGACTTTGGTGTAACCTCTTGAAAAGAGGAAAGATCATGTTATGTTTGTTCCCTGTTCGTACTAACGCAAGCCAAAGGAGGCAACATGTACGCAGTAGCAGTAAACGGAAGCCCGCGAAAGGGCGGCAATACCGAAACGCTTCTCAAGGCGACCCTCGAACCGCTGGAGCAGGCCGGCTGGGAAACCGAACTCGTTCAGGTGGGCGGACGCAAGGTGCGCGGCTGTATCGCCTGCAACAAATGCTTCGAGGAAAAGAACGGCACGTGCATTGCGCACGACGATCTGTTCAACGACCTGATGGAGAAGATCGTTCGCGCCGACGCGCTGGTGTTCGGCAGCCCGACCTATTTCTCGGATGTCTCCGCCGAACTCAAGGCCGTGCTCGACCGCGCAGGCTACGTGGGCCTCGCCAACGGCGGCCTGTTGCGCGGCAAGATCGGCGCGGCAGTCGTTGCGGTGCGTCGCGGCGGGGGAATCCACGTCTACGATTCCATCAACCACATGTTCCTCATGTCCCAGATGATCGTCCCCGGCTCCACCTACTGGAACCTCGGCTACGGGCTGAACAAGGCCGAAGCCGCCGATGACGCGGAAGGCATGAGAAACATGGGCAATCTCGGCCGGACCATTGACTGGCTCGGCAGGGCCATGAAGCCGAACATGGATTCCTTCCCCGTGGAATAACCGCTCCGGCGAGGATCGGAACCGGAAGGGCGAAAAGCCCGGGAGCGCCCGTTTTGCGGCGCTCCCGGGCTTTGTTCGTCCCGTCTTCGCGCTGCCGCTTTACATCTGTGCTGATAACGTCTACAAAGTAAGACCTCAGCGTGACTGGACGCACGGAAACCCTCACGCCTGTTCCCCAACGGGCGACCCTGTTCCGCAGCAATTCGGACCAAGATCGACTTTTCGTCCCAGAGACCTGCCTGAAGCTCCCCGGCATTGCCGGATTACGACCGCTGTCACGCGCCGTCGTTCATATTTTCTTCCAAATTAGGACTAGTTAGTGAATTTCGACCAATTTTCGTTTGACCAGCGCATCGTCGCTGGAATCAAGGCCTGTGGCTATGAGACCCCGACCCCCATCCAGCAGCAGGCCATCCCCGATGTTCTCAAAGGCAACGACGTGCTCGGCCTTGCGCAGACTGGAACCGGAAAGACCGCAGCCTTTGCGCTGCCCATCCTGCAGCGTCTGCTGGACGCCGACGCTCCCAAGCGCGGTCCCGTGAAGACGCTGGTTCTCGCGCCGACGCGTGAACTGGCACTGCAGATTCAGGAAAGCTTTGTGGCTTTCGGCAAGCAGACCGGTATCCGTACCGCAGCCGTTTTCGGCGGCGTCGGTTTCACTCCGCAAATCAAGGCCGCCCGCTCCGCCACCGTGGTGGTGGCCTGCCCGGGTCGTCTGCTTGACCTGCTCAATCAGGGCGTCATCAAGCTGGACCAGGTGGATACGCTGGTGCTGGACGAGGCCGACCACATGATGGACATGGGCTTTCTGCCCGACCTTCGCCGCATCATTGCCAAGCTGCCCGAGCAGCGTCAGAACCTGCTGTTCTCCGCCACCATGCCGAACGACATCCGCAGGCTGGCCGACAGGATGCTCAACAACCCTGTCACCGTGCAGGTGGACAACACCCGCCCCGCTGACAGCGTCAGTCATGCCTTCTATCCCGTCAGGCATCACCTGAAGGGACACCTGCTGGAAGACCTGCTTGAGAAAACCGAGCATGAAAGCGTGCTCGTCTTCACCCGCACCAAGCATCGCGCCAAGAATCTGGCTCGCAAGCTGGAGCGTCAGGGACACGAGGCGGCTTTCCTGCAGGGCAACATGAGTCAGAACCAGCGTCGCCGCGCCCTCGACGGGTTCCGCGACGGCACGTTCCGCATCATGGTCGCCACGGACATCGCGGCCCGCGGCATCGACTGCGCCCGTGTGAGCCACGTCATCAACTTCGACCTGCCGGATACTGCCGAGACCTACACGCATCGCATCGGCCGCACTGGCCGTGCCGAGCGTACGGGCGCAGCGCTGACCCTGCTGGCTCCTGACGACGACAAGCGTCTCGTCGGACAGATCGAAAAGATCGTCAACCAGCGTATCGAGCGTCACAAGCTCGAAGGGTTCGACTATGACCGCGCGGACATCAGAACGTCCGCCCCGCGCCGCGGAAGGCCCGGCGGCGGCTCCGGAAAACGCTCCGGACGCCCCGGCGGCTCCAGTGGGGCGCGCGGTGGAAAACGCGCGCCACAGTCCGCAGGACGACGCTAGCATCAACAAGACGCCCCGCAGTAATGCGGGGCGTTTTTTTTCGGGCATGTTATTGATTACGCTTGCATTGCCGTTTATAAAAGCATGCTGAAACGCCTTGCCGTATGCGTTTTACGCATGATGTACTTTTATTCGGTATTGGTTTTTTGAGTAGGGTGTTCATCTTTCAATGCGGAGTGAAGCGAAATGAATTCATTGGACGCACTCAGGGACAACCTCGTCTCAAAGGAAGTGAGCGCTCCCGGAGCAGGGTCTGCCGTGGATGCCCACGTCAGTCTGGCGGTCGGTCTGAATGAAAGGATGGAGGCCGAGCCGGATATTGACAGGATTGTTCCCGTATCCAAACGTGGCATGATGCGTGAGAACCATGCCAACCATTTCCGCTACATGCATTCCGTGACGCGGGTCTTCAGCCCCGGCGAGTTCGTCGAAACCGTGGCATGGGCGCTGCGTACCTACCGCGGGCACGGGTTCACTCTGGACTACTGGCGCCGGATGCTCCCGCACTGCATGGAGCTTACCCGGAGTCGGCTGCAGCCAGAGGAAGCCCGTTTTCTCTCCACGCTTTACGAGTGGATTCTCGAGAATCTGGATGCGCTCGGCGTTATCACCACGCCCTCCGGCGAAACGGAAGGGGGGCAGCGGTGAGCGGTTTCGATCATGACCGGACCATGCTTGTCGCTGATGAGTATCAGGCGGCGCTTCTGGCCGGAGAGCGCGACAGGGCTACGGATGCGATCATGCGGGCCCTTGACGACGGGCTGGACATCCCGTCCCTGTACATAGACGTCTTTCAGTTCACGCAGTACCGCATCGGCCGCCTGTGGCAGGAAAACAAGGTGAGCGTCGCCGTGGAGCATTACAGCACGGCGGTCACGCAGTTGATCATGTCCAATCTGTTTCCGCGTATCGTGGGTGACGGCTCTGCCGGAAAAACGGTGGTGGGCTGCTGCGTCAGCTCCGAGCTGCACGAGATGGGGATGCGCATGGTCTGCGATTTTTTCGAGATGAACAACTGGATCACCCATTTTCTCGGCTCAGGCATGCCGGATGCCGATCTGGTCGGGTTTGTCCGGGAGCAAGGGGCCGACCTTGTCTGCATCTCATGCACGACTTCATACAACGTTCAGGCGGTCAGGTCCCTTGTCGCGGCGCTCAAGGAGGACCCCGACTTCGCACCGGCGGTCATGGTCGGCGGAGCACCCTTTGCCGCGAATCCCGAGCTGGTATCCCTCGTGGGGGCGGATGCGACCGCGCCGGATGCCAAGGCCGCAGTCAGTACGGGCTGGGAGCTGGTGTCATGACGCATGATCTCACTCCCCACCCGCAGGGCGCAG
The DNA here is from genome assembly GCF_059568665.1 of Pseudodesulfovibrio halophilus DSM 5663. Classification (NCBI taxonomy): domain Bacteria; kingdom Pseudomonadati; phylum Thermodesulfobacteriota; class Desulfovibrionia; order Desulfovibrionales; family Desulfovibrionaceae; genus Pseudodesulfovibrio; species Pseudodesulfovibrio halophilus. The sequence continues at coordinate 107,101 of NZ_JCANTV010000010.1, forward strand.
CGGTGATATGTGACCACAACTCACAGGTCCTGCGTGTTGTATCCGATGAACTGGGCATATTCGATTCTTCCGACTCCGAAGATCTTGTCTCCGTGGTGGATGACGGCTCCGTGGAGAAGCTCACGGACTTTCTGCAGCGGGTGCAGACCCACAAGTCGTCCATGGGCTGGGAACTCAACACCATCACGTCGGCAGGCGTCCGTCCTCTCTATTACTTCGGCGTGCGGCACGACGAGGGAGTGCTCGTGGTCATCTCTCCCATGCCGGAGAATCTGGTACACCTCTATGACCAGATGATTTCCATCGTGAACGAGCAGAATGTGTTGCTTCGCGAGTGCCAGCAGAAACTATCGATGGGACTCGGAAGCAGCGAGGATCCGGCGCAGCTTGACAGCATCATGCAGCTCAACAACGAGTTGGTGAACGCCCAGCGGGAGCTCAGCATCCGCAACATCCTGCTGAAACGGCAGAAGGAGCGGGCCGCGAAACTTTTCGAGCTGAACCCTGACGCCCTTCTGATCATCGATGACTCCGGTACCATCATCACCGGCAACGGTGCCGCCCAGAGGCTTTTCGAGACCGACGAGGACGGGCTCTCCGAGCTGCGCATGAAGTTTCCCCTCGGGCAGGACGGCGACGTCGAAACCTGCGTGCAGACCGCGACGGGCGCGAAGGTGATGGAAATCCGCTCCACCGAGACGGAGTGGGACTCCAGGCCGGTCACACTCGTGTCACTGCGCGACGTGACGCAGCGCAAGGAGCTGGAGGAGCTCAAGGAAGATGTGGCCCGCATCTCGCAGCACGATCTCAAAAGTCCTCTCGGTGGCGTTGTGTCCCTGTCGCAATTGCTCAAGACGCACGAAGACCCGGATGTGCGGGAAGCCGGAGAGCTTGTGGAGGATGCGGGAAGCCGATTGCTGAACATGGTCAACGGCTCGCTGACGCTTTATCGCATGGAGCGGGGAGAGTATGTTCCCGAGATGCAGGATGTTGAGATTGCGTCTGTAGTGCGGGGCGTGATTGCCGACTGCGAAGGCCTGCGTCAGGGCAAACGTCTCGAGGTCGTTCAGGTGGGGCGCTGCGATGAACTGCCGGGGGAGCCCTCCCTTTATCACAACATGCTTTCCAATCTGGTGAAAAACGCTTTCGAAGCCGCACCGGCGGGGTCGACCGTCACCATTCGCTGGGGCGGGAGTCCGGACGAGGGGTATAGGCTTTCCGTCCACAACTATGGGGCCGTGCCCGCAGCAGTAAGAGAGAGTTTCTTCGAGAAGTACGCAACCCACGGAAAGAGGGACGGCAGCGGTCTCGGAACATACTCGGCCCGCCTGACGGCCCTGACCCTGGGCGGTTCCCTCGGTTTGCGGACCTCCGAACAGGAGGGGACCACGCTTCTGTTCTCCATTGAAGCGGGGTGAGTCCGACTCTCGCGGAGTATCCTCCTCCCCGAGAGTGGGCAGGGTTCGGAAAACTTATAATCAGAATAATACGCGTTCCGTGTATACTTGCTCCCGATAGCTCAACTATTCACCAAACGGAGGAAGCATGTTCCGAAAGGTCCTGTTTTCCGTGGCGGCTTCTCTGGCGATGGCCGTCATCGTGACCACGGCGGTCGCCTACAAGGTCCCCGACGAAATCGTTCTGGAGCGTCCGAAGGGCAACGAGCCGCTGGCCACATGGGTCAAGGAGGTCAAGTTCGCGCACGGATTCCATGCCATCAGGGTGCCGTGTCAGAAGTGTCATCACAAGGAGTCGGACAAGACGCTGGGAGAATTCGTGGCCTGTCGCCAGTGCCACAGTGCGGATGATCCCAAGGACAAGACCGGCTTTTACAGGGCATGGCACTCCGAGGGAGCGCCGAGCTGTCTCGGCTGTCATACGCAGAGGCGAGCCGCAGGGAGCGATAATCCCGTCGGCTGCACCACCGCCTGTCACAAGCCCGGTTAGCCAAGGAGGATCGCATGCCGAACTCGAACAGGTTCGATACACTCAAGATGATGGCGGGAACCGAAAAGCCCAGTCGTCGAGACTTCATGAAATTCTGCGGGACCATGGCCGCCTTCATCGGAATGGGACCGGCCTTCGCGCCCAGGGTGGCCCATGCGCTGACCAACAAGAAGCGGCCCTCCGTCATCTACATGCACGGCGCTGAATGCACCGGCTGCACCGAGGGACTGCTCAGAGCGTACCAGCCGTATTTCGATGAAATCATCATGAACACCATCTCGCTGGATTACTGCGAGACCGTCATGGCTTCCGCCGGACAGGCGGCCCACGCAGCGCTTGAAAAGGCCATGAAGAATCCCGAAGGGTACGTCTGCGTCATCGAAGGCGGTATACCCACGTATCACGGCGGGGAGTACGGCAAGGTGGGCGGCGAGACCATGTTCCAGCTCTTTGCACGTGTGGCGGCCAAGGCAAACGCGACCATCGCCATGGGCTCCTGCGCCTCCTTCGGCGGTATTCAGGCGGCCGCGCCCAACCCCTCCGGCGCCAAGGGCACCAACGAGGCGCTCAAGGCGGTCGGGGTCAACGCCATCAACATCGCGGGCTGCCCCCCGCACCCCATGAACTTCGTGGGAACCGTGGTCCATCTGCTGACCAAGGGCATGCCCGAGCTGGATGCCTGGAATCGGCCCAAGATGTTCTACGGCAACACCGTCCACGACCACTGCCCGAGGCAGGAGCACTTCAACCGCGGCGAGTTCGCTCCGGACTTCGGGAGCGACGAAGCCAAGAAGGGCTGGTGCCTGTATCAGCTGGGCTGCAAGGGGCCGTACACCTACAACAACTGTCCTACCTCCCTGTTCAACCAGGTCAGCTGGCCGGTTCAGGCGGGCGCGCCCTGCATCGGATGCAGCGAGCCGAACTTCTGGGACGACTATTCGCCGTTCTTCCATCCCATCGAGGACGGACCGGAAACCTAACCCGCGCCATCAGGAAGGAGGAATTACCGCATGAGTCAAAGCAATGCCATGAACGGCACCGGCAACCGCCTGATCGTGGACCCGGTGACCCGCATAGAAGGCCATCTCAAGGTCGAGGTGGAACTTGAAAACGATCACGTGAAGAACGCGTGGGTCAGCACGCAGCTCTACCGGGGCATCGAGCAGATCCTCAAGGGCAGACCGCCGGAGGACGCGCCCCTGTTCACCCAGCGCGCCTGCGGCGTCTGCACCAACACCCACGCCCTGACCAGCATCCGCGCCATCGAGAACGCGCTCGACATCGAAGTGCCGCCGCTGGCGGGGCTGATGCGCAACCTGATCCTGTCCGCGCTGGTGGTGCATGACCATCTGGTGCATTACTATCATCTGCACGGGCTGGACTGGATAGACATGGCCGCCGCCACACAGGCCGATCCGGCCAAGGCCGCTGCAATAGTGGACAAGACCAGCAACCGCGGCGGCGACCCGGCGGACCTGTTCATCGTTCGCAAGCGGCTCAAGGACTTCGTGGGCACCGGACAGCTCGGCTTTCTGGAGAACGCCTACTTCCTCGGCGGCAACGAGGCCTACCGCTTCTCGCCCGAGGAGAACCTCATCATGTCCGCCCACTATCTTGAAGGACTGCGCGTCCAACTCAAGCTCGCGCGGGCCATGGCCCTGTTCGCGGGCAAGAATCCGCACGCCCAGTCCATGGTCGTGGGCGGCATGACCTGCTACGACAGCCTCAAGCCCGAGGTGGTCACGCATTTCCGCAGCCTCTGGCAGGAAACGAAGGAGTTCGTGGAAAACGCCATGATGCCGGACATCGTCATGATGGCCAAGCGATTCCCCGAGTCGTGGAAGTACGGCAGGACGAAGAATTTCTTCGACTTCAGCGACTTCTATGATCCCGGCACCGGAAAGGACCCCTACTTCCGCTCAGGCGTGCTCTGGGGAAACGACCTCGACAGCGCGGAAAAGCTCGACATCGACAAGATCGACGAGCACGTGGCCCGAAGCTGGTACAAGGGCGACGACGTGCTCAAGCCGTACGACGGCGTCACCGATCCGAAGTACACCAACTACGAGGACAAGGAAAAGTACTCGTGGTCCAAGGCGCCGCGCTACAAGACCGAGGCCATGGAGACCGGGCCGCTCGCCCGTCGGGCCATCGCCTACGCGCGCGGCGAATCCGAGACAAGGAAGATGCTGGACGACGTGTTCGCCAAGACCGGCATGAAGTCGGAGCACCTTTTCTCCACCATGGGCCGCACCGTGTCCCGCGTGGTGGAGACCGCCATGCTCACCCGCCGTATGGAAGGGTGGATCGACGAAGTGGACGAGCGGGTCAAGTCAGGCGACGACAAGATCTATCGCAAGTGGACCATGCCGGACGAGGCCAAGGGGGTCGGCATGTGCTGCGTCACCCGTGGCGGCCTCTCGCACTGGATTCGCATCAAGGACAAGAAGATCGAGAACTTCCAGATGGTGGTTCCGTCCACGTGGAACCTCGGTCCGCGCTGCAAGGAAGGCAAGCTGAGTCCCGCGGAGCAGTCGCTCATCGGCTGCCCCTGCCCCGACCCGGATCGTCCGGTGGAGATTCTCAGGACCATCCACTCCTTTGACCCGTGCATCGCCTGCTCGGTGCATCTGGTGGACAACCGCAAGGGCACCCGCCAGAAGTTCCGCGTGCTGTAGCGGTCTCGTATAATGAAAAAAGAAAGCCGGGCGTCCGATCGGATGCCCGGCTTTTTCGTGCGTGATTCGCTTTGGATCAGGCTTCGCGCCGCGTCCAGCGCCGCAGGAATTCCTTGGGGACCGTGATGAGGACGACGCCCGCAAGGGACACCAGACCACCCGCAAGCGCCAGCGGGGCCGGGAACTCGCCCAGCCAGATAAGGCCGATGACGATGGTCAGCAGCGGCAGGGAGTACTGCGTCACCACGATCTTGGACACATTGCCCTTGGAGAGCGCGTAGGACCAGAACGCATAGGCCACCGCGCCCGGGCACACGCCGAGGTAGGCCACGGCGAGGATGCTCTCCAAGGACGCCCCGGCCACGGCCTCTGGCAGTCCCGGCAGGAAGCGGCCCATGAAGATTGTCCCGGCGATGAGCGTGTAGGTGACGTACTCAAAGGGCGTGTAGCGTTCCAGGTAGGGCTTCTGGAGTACGATGTAGAGGCTCTCGGACACGGCGGCCAGCAGGATGAGCAGGGCGCCGAAGTCGAAGCTCATGCCGCCGCCTTCGCCGAAGGCGATGAGCGCGATGCCCGCCATGCTGATGCCGATGCCCACGAGGGTTCGCTTGACGATGCGCTCGCCCAGCAGCACCACGGCGAACAGGGTGGAGAAGACCGGGATGGAGCTGATGATGAAGCTCGCGGATCCGGCGCTGACCGTGGTTTCGCCGTAGTTCAGGGCCACATGGTAGACGGTGTAGCCGAGGAATCCGTGCAGCAGGATGATCGGCAGGTCGCGCAGTCTCGGCAGGCGGATTTTGGCGATGAAGGCGTAGACCAGCATGGCGGCCGAGGCGAAGAGAAAGCGCAGCAGGGCGAGGTGTCCGGGATCGAAGTCGGGCAGGGCCGCGCGGATGCCGACGAAGGCCGAGGCCCAGAAGGTGAGGGTGGCGCACAGTGCGAGGACGACGCGGAGCTGCATTACGCGTCCCTGTCGTTCTTGCGCTTCTCGTCCCTGCGCTGCTTGAAGTTGATGGCCGCGAGACATCCGGCCAGCCCGCCGAGCGCCACGCCGCGGGCCATGGGCAGGAGGTCGAACCATCCCGCGATGACACCGAGGGAGCCTCCTGCGAGGATGCCCTTGGCGAGAACGTCGATCCATTCAAGGAACCGCTTGGTGCTTTCGTCAGCCATGACCGTTGCCCCTTTCAAGCTGTTTTTGATGCATTTTTCCGTTTCGGGAGATTTGACACAAAAGGGGCGTGGTTTCAAGAAAAACGCACCTATCGCCGGAACCTGTTGCGCAGCGCGAAACCGAACAGCGCCGCCTGAAGGGTGATGGCGACCTGAGAGCAGAGCATAAGCGCCCTTGGTACCCAGTCGAATTCGGCCGCCTTTGGCAATTTTACCAGTGGAATGAAATGCAGCCAGCTCGCGCCGAGGTCCAGATTCTCCAAAGAACTTGGTATTGGGGGAGGAAAGTGCCAAAAAGCTACACCCAGCACAATGGGTAGCAGGATGCCCTTCGGAAAGGCCATCAAACCGATAATGGCAAGCCACAGCGGCAAATGAACCGGCAGGGGGTGCATGAGTGCGCCGGGAAGCAGTATCAGCAGTAAAAGCGCTCCGAAGGCCCGCAGGGGCGACTCGCCGTAGCCGCTGATGAAACGGTACAGAGAAAGGATTAACCAGAGTCCGAGTCCTCTCGTCCGGTCGCGGAGGCAGAAGCCGTGGTCGTTTTCCCGGCTGCGTTCGCAGTTGGTCAGCATGTCCCAGCCTCGGTGGCGTTGCATCTCCTTTTCCGCGTAATGGAAATCCGAGGCCAGCGTCTCGTCGTACTCCCGGCGGGCGACTTTTTTCAGGCGGCGGTAGAGGTCTTCAAGGTGCCCCGGCGGCGGAACTTCTTTCAGATTGCGAACAGTGTTCACGTTGTCCAGCGGAAAATAGCCAATTCCGTTCACCTTGCGGGCATCAGAGGTTATGCGCCTGCCGCGTCGCGTGGGCAGCTTGCAGGCCATGAGCCGAAAGTCTTCTACAGGCGCGCCAAGCAGTTCGGCCTTACGAAGGTCCGCCCGGTCAAAGACGGGTTCCTCGTAAAATCGGGACAGGGCAAAAATTACTTCATTGAATGTGGTCTGTGAAAACGAGGCGTTTTTTTCAAACGTGGCTTTTTCAAACGAGGTTTTACCTTCAAAGATCGTTTTGTCAGCGGTTACGAAAGAAGAAAAGGTGCATAAAGGAAATTGAGCTTTCCTCTTGAACGTGGCGTCCATGAAGTTGGTTTTCCCACCGAACGTGGCGCCCGTGAAGTTGGTTTTCCCCCCGAACTTGGCGTTTCGGAAGTCGGCTTCCCCCCCGAACGTGGCGTCCCAGAAGTAGGCTTCCCCCCCGAACGTGGCGGCCCAGAAGTTGGCTTTCCCCTCGAACGTGGCGTTTCGGAAGTCGGCTTCCCCCTCGAACGTAGTGTCCCAGAAGTCGGCTTCCCCCCCGAGCGTGGCGCCCGTGAAGTCGGCTTTCCCCCCGAACGTGGCGCTTCGGAAGTAGGCTTCCCCCTCGAACGTGGTGTCCCAGAAGTCGGCTTCCCCCCCGAACGTGGCGTCCCAGAAGTTGGCTTTCCCCTCGAACGTGGCGTTTCGGAAGTCGGCTTCCCCCTCGAACGTGGTGTCCGTGAAGTCGGCTTCCCCCCCGAACTTGGCGGCCCAGAGGTTGGCTTCACCCTCGAACGTGGCGCTAAAGAAGTTGCTCGCAGGAAAGACCATTCTGTCAAAATCCACGTCTTCACCAAAGACCGTCCCCCTTAAATCACAAGAGACCTGATCGTCATCCGCCCGCCCGACATTGGCTTCAAGCACACAGTTTACCCGCTCCCAAACGGCATCCATAAGCGCTTCATGATCCTTCAAGTCGCCCGGCGCATGGAAAAGACAATACTCCTTGCGATCCTCAAGCAGACACAGGACCGGCTCCTGCGGGTCACCCCATTCATCTTCTTCACACATGCAGCAGCCCACGGCGCGCTCCTTGGTTCGGTTTCGGTGTGGACTATATAGAATCCTCCCGTGCCGCACAAGCTGTCGGATTCTCGCTCAGGTCGCTTCCGGGGACCCCATTCCGCTCTCGGCAGGCGCCCCTTCAGCCATTCCCCACAAAATTAATCCGAATTTTTCTCCGTCAAAATTGTTGACAATGATTTTCAACGTCACTACAAGCTAGTTGACGGACGCGGCGGATGCGTCCAAAACCACTGGGGGAAAAATGACAGATATCATCATCGTCGGCGTAATCGTCGCGGCAGCGGCGTTCTTCGTCATCAGGCGCTTCGTCAAGAGCGCCACCTCTTCCGGATCCTGCGGATGCTCCGGCTGCGGCTCAAGCTGCACGCCACAGCAGAAGAAGGACTGCGGCGGGGAATAATTTTTTTTGTCAAAACGTTGAAAACGATTTTCATTTGAATCGAGAGGAGTGATCCAGATGGGCAAGGCATTTTGCCTGCGAGAGGCAGGCGTCAACCAGAAGCTCAAGATCGTGACCGTTTCCGCACAAGGCGAGCTCGGGCGAAGAATCCGCGACATGGGCCTCATCCCCGGCACCGAGGTGCGGGTCATAGGCAAGGCGCCGCTCAAGGACCCCGTGGCACTGCGACTCAAGGACTTCACCCTCACTCTTCGAAACAGCGAAGCGGACCGCATAACCGTCGAGCCGCTGGAGGACTAGCATGCAGAAGATCACTGCAGCCATCGCAGGCAACCCGAACTGCGGAAAAACGACCCTGTTCAACGCCATCACCGGAGCCCGGCATCACGTGGGCAATTGGCCCGGCGTCACTGTGGAAAAGAAAACCGGCATCGTGAAGCATCAGGGTACCGACGTCGAGCTCGTGGACCTGCCGGGAACCTACTCGCTCACCGCCTACACGCAGGAAGAGCTCGTGGCCCGCAACTTTCTGGCCGAAGAGCGCCCGGAAGTGGTGGTGGACGTCCTCAACGCAGGGGCGCTGGAGCGCAACCTGTACCTCGCCGTCCAGATAAAGGAAATGGGCGTGCCGCTGGTGCTGGCCCTGAACATGATGGACGAGGTCAGAAAGAGCGGCAAGGAAATCGACACCGAGCAACTGGCCGAGCTCACCGGATGCCCCGTGGTGGAGACCGTGGGCCGCACCGGTGAAGGCAAGGGCGATCTGCTGGCCGCAGCCGCGCGTCACGCCAATGAGAATCAGGGCGACTGGGAGTCGCTTCGCATCTCCTACGGCCCGGACCTCGATCCCGTGCTGGAGGAAATGGAAGCCATGATCGCCGAGGCCGGTTTCCTCACCGACCTCGTCCCCGCCCGCTGGACCGGCATCAAGTACCTCGAACACGACGAGGACGTGGTGCTCAAAGGTCGCATGGCCGACTCCGAGCTTTCCAAGCGTCTGGAACAGATGGCCACCAAGGTCGCAGAGCACACCAAAAAGACCCTCAAGGCCGAGCCCGACGCCATCATCGCGGATTACCGCTACGGATTCATCGCCGGCATAGTCAAGAGCGTCGTACGCTATCCGGTCTTGGACGAAGACCGCATCAGCATGTCCGACACCATCGACCGCTTCCTGACCCACAAGTTCCTCGGGCCGGTCATCATGCTGGGCGTCATCTACATGATCTACAAGGTGACCTTCACCGTGGGCGAGATCCCCATGGGCTGGCTTGAAGCATTCTTCGGATGGCTGGGCGACACCGTCTCGGGCATGATGTCCGACGGCCTGCTGAAATCGTTGATCGTTTCCGGCATCATCGACGGCGTCGGCGGCGTGCTCGGCTTCGTCCCGCTGATCATGTTCATGTTCCTCATGATCTCCGCGCTGGAGGACTCCGGCTACGTGGCGCGCATGGCCTACATGCTCGACCGCGTGTTCCGCACCTTCGGCCTGCACGGAACCTCCGTGCTGCCGTTCATCGTCTCCGGCGGCATCGCCGGCGGGTGCGCTGTCCCGGGCGTCATGTCCGCCCGGGCGCTCAGAAGCCCGCGCGAGAAGCTGGCGACCCTGTTCGTGGCCCCGTACATGACCTGCGGCGCAAAGGTGCCCGTCTTCCTGATGCTTGCGGCCGCATTCTTCCCCAAAGAGGGCGCGGGCGTCATGCTGACCATCACCCTCACCGCGTGGGCCATGGCCCTGATCGTGGCGCGCCTCCTGCGCTGGACGGTCATCAAGGGAGAGTCCACCCCGTTCGTCATGGAGCTGCCGCCGTACCGCATCCCCACGCTGCGCGGCGTGCTGATCCACACCTGGGAACGCACCTGGGAATACGCCCGCAAGGCCGGTACAGTTATTCTCGGCATCTCCATCCTGCTCTGGGCGCTCATGACCTTCCCCCAGATGCCGCAGGAGCGCGTGGAAGCCTATGAAGCACAGCGCGCCGAAATCGCGCAGAAGATAGAAACCGTCGAAGCCTCCGATGCGCAGAATAAGGTCGCAGCGCTGGAAGAACGCATCGAAACGCTCGAAAACGAGCAGGCCGAGGAAGCCCTTCGCGGCACCTTTGCCGGACAGATCGGCACCGCGCTCGAAGGCGTGACCCAGTGGGCCGGGTTCAACTGGCGCGTGAACATCGCTCTGGTGGGCGGATTCGCGGCCAAGGAAGTCATCGTCTCCACCATGGGCACCGCCTACTCTCTGGGCGAAGTGGACCCCGAGGAAGCGCGCCCGCTGGCCGAGCGCCTCTCCACGGACCCCGGATTCAGCAAGGCGGCGGGACTGGCCATGATCATCTTCGTGCTCCTCTACGCACCGTGCTTCGTCACCGTGGTGACCATGGCCCGGGAGTCGAGCTGGAGCTGGGCGATGTTCAGCGTGGTCGGCTCCACGGCACTGGCCTACGGGCTGGCGGTGGCCGTCTATCAGGTGGCACGCCACTTCGTCTGATAGGACAGGCGACACAGCAAACAAAAAAAGGCAGGGCCGATACGGCCCTGCCTTTTTTGTGTCGTGTGGTAAGCGGCTATTTCTTATTAGCCAGATCCCTTCCGAATTCCTCGACGCTGCTCCAGCGCCTGTCGAATTCTTCGGAGAGCGAGGTCATCAGCTCCTGAACGGTGACGATCTTGTCCACGAGGTAGGCATTGGCGCCCGCAAAGGCGAAGCCGTGCTTCAGCTTGCCGCGGTAAGCGTTCACCAGAGCCTGCGCAATGCAGTAGGGCGAGTTTTCCTCGGCGCAGGAGTGCAGGCACTTGTGCACGCACTTCTTGGGCTTTCTCAGGCCGTCGGAGACCGAGTTGAGGAAGTTGTTCATGATGGCGCGTCCGGGCAGTCCGACCGGGCTCTTGATGATGCCCACGTCCTCCTGCTTCGCGTTGACGTACGCCTGCTTGAACTCGATGTCCGCGTCGCACTCCTCGGTGGCCACGAAGCGGGTTCCCATCTGCACGCCGGAAGCGCCCAGAGCCAGATATTTGCCGATGTCCTCGCCGCTGTACACGCCGCCCGCCGCGATGACGGGGATGGCGCGACCGTGCTGATCCTCGAAGGGCTTCACGGTCTCGACAACGTCGGAGACGATCTTTTCGAGCTGATGGTCCGGGTCGTCGATCTCCTCCGGCTTGAAACCGAGGTGGCCGCCCGCCTTGGGGCCTTCCACCACGAAGCCGTCGGGAAGATAGTCGTACCTTGCGAGCCATTTCTTGGAGATAATCTTGGCAGCGCGCCCCGAGGACACGATGGGCACCAGCTTGGTGCGCACTTCCTGCTTGAGATTGTCCGATGTCTCACGGGCGTATTTCGGCAGGTCCAGCGGGAGTCCCGCGCCGGAAAAGACGATATCCACGTTCTCCCTGATGGAGGTGGAGACCATGTCCGCGAAGTTGGTCAGCGCGCACATGATGTTCACGCCGAGCAGTCCGTCGGTCATTTTTTCACGGGCCGTGCGAATCTCCTCCGTGAGCGCGCGGATGTCGGCCCCGTTGGGGTCTTTGGCGCGCTGCGGATCACGCATGCCGATCATTGATGTTGCGATGACGCCCACGCCGCCCTGATTGGCGACTGCGGACGCGAGACCTGAAAGGGAGATACCGACGCCCATGCCACCTTGAACAATGGGCATTTTGGCGGCGAGATTCCCGAACTTCAAAGTAGGGAGTTTCATTATGTCAACCTCGCTGTAAGAGAGTTGCGCGAAGCATACACCCGCCAACCGCCAAGTCAAGCGGTGTCGGCAGGAAAACGAGGTTCAAACGTCTGTTTTATCTGTCGATGTATTCCTCTGTTACCATTCTGGAAAAGCTCATTGCGCTGGTGAAGGCCGGCGAGACCGAGTTGAGTACGTGTATGGAATTCCCCACTTTTTCCACCATGAAATCCATAACGAGTTCATGCGTGCGCAGGTTCACCAGCTGGGGGCGGATGCCCGCCTTGGGGCTGTCCTTTACGTCTTCGGGGCGAAGCTCCTTCACCAACTCGCAGGCATCGCTGAAGAAACATGAGGAAAAATATTTCCGGGGTTCTTCCAGCGCCACGCTGCGGAATTTGCGGTTGTTGAGGAACATGAGCGCGTCGCGCCAGAGGATGGCCGGAGCTTCGGCGTCGAGGCCGCGCAGCAGTCCGTAGTTCTCGCGCCCGAAGGCTGGGATGGCGGTGGGGCCGAGGTAGACCTCGCCATGGACGTTGCGGGTGAAGTGCACGCCCAGAAAGGGGTTCCTTATGTTCGGCACAGGGTAGATGCTGCCCCGGATACGGTCGGCAGCCGGACGGCGAAGCGTCTTGTAGATGCCCTTGAACGGGATCAGCCGATAATCCATACCCGCGCCGAAGGAGTGGGCTACCTTGTCGGAGTACGCCCCGGCCGAGTTGATGAACAGGCCGTACGCGAGGTCGCCGAGGTCGGTAGTGATAAAGTTGCGACCGGCCTTCACGAAGCGACTGCCCCACTGGAATTGAACCCTTCCGGAGCGTTCGAGCTCGCGCACGAGGCTCTTGAGGATGCTTTTCGGGTCCACCACGGCGGTGAGGGGGGAGTGCAGGGCTTTCCCGGCGGTCCGGGCGTTGGGTTCCAGTTCTTCGAGCTGCCGTTCGTCGATGATCTCCACGCTGCCGCCGTTGGCCGTGGCGCGTCGCTCCAGTTCGAACAGGGTCGGGATCTCCGAGTTGCTGCGGGCCACGATGACCTTGCCGGATTCGAAAAGCGGCAGAGAGTTCTCGCGGCAGTAGTCGCGCATCAGGCGGTTGCCTTCAAGGCACATGCGCGCCTTGAGTGTGCCGGGATCGTAGTAGATGCCCGCGTGCAGGACCCCGGAGTTGCGACCGGAGGCATGCAGGCCGGGGTGGGGCTCCTTGTCCATGACGAGGATGTCCCGGTATCCGCGCGCGACCAGTTCCCGCGCGATGCACAGGCCGATGATTCCGGCCCCGCAGATGATGACGTCGTGCTTTTTCATGGTGGTGAATCCTAGGGGGGCTAGCTGCCGCAGGAGCGGCGGAAGGCGCACCAGTCGCAGTGGCGTCCGGTGACCGCCTCAAAACTTTTCGCCGCGGTCATGTGCCAGAGGGCGAAGCCGAGCAGACGCGGGATCATGTCGTCGATGATCTCGGCGCGGTCTGCCTCTTCCCATTTTCCGGGAAACAGCGGTTTTTCCTCGCCCTTGTCCTTGAGCTCCACAAGCGCGGCGTTCCATGGTGACTCGCCGGTGTTCCCCTTGTAGATATGCAGATATGCCGGGAGCTGCACGCTGCCGAGAGACTTGTACAGGTCCGGCAGCAGCATGGGGTCCGGGGCGTCCGGGTCGTGGTTTGCCATGCGGTCCCACAGCTCGCCTTCCCAGAATTTGGCGGCGGGTTTCTTGATGGTCCCGGTCTTGTAGTCGAGGATGACGATGCCGCCCTGCCTGCGGTCCACGCGGTCCAGCTTGCCGAAGAAGGGGATGCTGCGGCCGTCGAATTCGATGCTCGCCTCATAACCCTTCTCCAGAGCCAGCGGCGTGGCGGTCCCCTGATTTCGCAGGAAAGAGAGCAGCCGTTCGCGTCCGGTGCGGCGGATGGTCTCGAAGACGTCGAAGGGCAGATGCCGGAAGACCGAGTTTTCGGCGAGCTGTTCCTCGAACGTGCTGGTCAGAATGTCTGCGCCGAGCCCGCGCACGTCCACGGAGCGACCGATGTGCGGCGTCAGGAACGCTTCCAGCGTGTCGTGGATCGCGTTGCCCACATGGCTGGAGAGCTCGTCCTCAGGGCGGGTGTCCTCGCGGATGCCCGCCATATATTCGAAGAAGAACAGCTTCGGGCAGCGCAGGTAGGTGTCCAGCCGGGACGGTGAGAGTCGCTTTTTTGTGAGGCGGTTCAGCAGCTCGGCGCGGATTTCCTCGGTGACGGGGATTCTGGGGACGTCCGTGGGTACGGCGCTGGAGCGCATGGTCACAGGCCTGAGCAGGTCGGATTTGCCGACTTCCACCACGTGTCCGAGTTTTTTCTCTTCCTCCCAGAGCAGCTGCTCCACGAAGCGGCTCCGGATGCTCTTGGAATCCAGCAGGCCGGGGTTTTCCCCGGACTGGTAGAGGATGACCGCCTCGTCCGCGCCCTTGATGAGCCGGTGGAAGTTGTAGGCGGCCACGTAGTCCCGGCGGCGCACGCCCGGGAGTCCCAGCTCAAGCCGCAGTGTGTCGGGCAGCAGCGGATCGTGCGGGTTGGTGCCGGGGATGCGCTCCTCCACGGCATCCAGCAGGATGAGCTTGCGAAAATGCAGCAGGCGCGTTTCCAGAACTCCGAGCACCTGCATCCCGGAGAGCGGCTCCGGCTCGAAGGATACGCGCTCCGCGGAGAGTTCCTGCCGCAGCATTGCAAACAGGACCGGCTGTTTGAACGCCTCTCGAGAGGCCAGGGTATCCCGCAGCGCGGGGGCGGTGCCCTGCAGCAGTCGATACAGGCACTCCGCGTCGATGAGGTGGGCGTTCAGCACGTCTCTGCCGTGTTCGTGCAGCAGGCGCCCGAGGCCGCCCAGCGCATCGGCGAGGGAGGCGAGCGTCTCCACGGTGGCGAATCCCGAGAGGCAGATGCCGAGCATTTCGCGGCGCACGGGCTCCACTGCGTCCGGATGCACCTCTTCCAACGGCGCTTCCCCGAACGGGGGCTCCCAGTGGCGCGGGTCCACGCGGGCCGGCCCCATGCGCAGCTCACCTTCATGCAGGTGCAGGGTGCGGCGATATTCGTCCCCGCCGAGCATCCGGATGAATGGGTGCCGCAGCAGGGCCACGCAGTCTTTCCAGAGATACAGCCCGTTTTCGTCGCGGTTTTCCTGTAGGCGGATGAGGATGTCCAGCAGCCGGGCCAGCGGCGTGCGGTCAAGCGGGTAGCCCATGGAGATGTTCACGTCCTCCTCGGGCAGATGGTGCAGCACGGGCATGAGGGCGCCGGGGTCGGGCAGCACCACGGCGGTGTCGTCGTGTTCCGGGGTGGCACGCAGTTCCTCGCCAAGCGCCTTGAGCTGCGAATGACGGTCGAATCCTTCCACGAAGCGCAGCTCCGGGGTGCGTTCGGTGGCGTTTCCGTAAACTTCCACCGGTGCACGCCAGAGGCGTTGCCAGTCGCGATGCTCGAAGACGGCCCAGTGGCCCTTGCGGTGCTCGGAAAGTTCGGGATCGGAATGCCACCATACCTCCAGCAGCCCCCGCTGCCAGAGTGACTTCATGAGGACATCCTCGGAGCGGGACAGGGCGTAGAAGCCGGCTGCCACGATACGCCGGTCCTTGAAGAGTTCCGCCACGGCCTCGGTGTTGGCGGCGGCGAAGCGAAGGTCCAGTCCCGCAGTGGTCCAGCCGAGTCGGGCGAGTTTCTCAAGATACGCCTCGTGAATGGCGGACAGCTGCTCAAGCAGGGCGGCTGCGTAGTCGGCCACTTCCCCGCCCGCCAGACGGATGTCCATGGGGTCGGCGTCCTGCCGGAACAGGTCTTCCATGAGGTCCGCGAGCCTTGCGCCCCAGGGCAGAAACTGTTCGCGTTCCAGCTCGGGCAGCTTGCCGAGCAACCCGTGGCCTTCACGTCGCAGGTCGTGCACGGTTCGGTAGAGGAGTTCGATACGGTCCAGTCGGTTCGCCTGACGCATGGGCCCGGAAAGCTCGTCGCGAATCATCTGCACGAAGGACCCCATGTGCGAGATTTCCGGCATGCGGCACGGACGCGGCAGGTCCGGGCATTGCTTGAAGTATTCGCGCAGGTAGCGGCGTGGACGGTCATGGGTGAAAACCACGGTGTGGGCATGCAGATCGGGCCGTGAGGCCAGTTCCGCGCCGAGGCCTTCCACGAAGCGGTCAGTCCACGGGATGATGCGGATGGGTTCCATTTAACGTTCCCTCACTTCGCGCAGTTCCCGGCGGTCCAGATAGGCCAGCAAACCCCGGCGATTCTCCGGGGCGTCCGGCATGGTGTCGAAAAGTCTGAGATAGTCGCGCACCTGCTTTTCATGTTTGATGTCCGGCTCCGGGCCGGTCTTGAAGTCGAGCACGGTCAGCATCTCTTCCGTCTGATGCAGCAGGTCCAGCCGTCGAAATTCGCCGTCATCTCCGAGAATCTCCACCTCACGTTCCCCCTCGCGAAGCAACTGCGCAAGTTCCGGTGTTTCCATGGCCCAGAGCAGCATGGCCTTGACTTCCGCGTGGGCGCGCTCACGCAGGTCTCCGCCGATGGCCGGGAAGCCGCGCAGGGCCAGAAGCACCGCGCGCTCCGCGTCAGCATCCGGATCCCCGGTCATGCGCAGATGCTCGAAAGCCAGATGCGCAAGATCGCCGCGCGTTCGCTCGTTGTAGAAGAACTCGTCGCGGGTGTGGCGGTGGACCCGCATCCTTGGCAGCCACGCACCGATCTCGGGTGGCTCGTTTCTCGGCCCGATGTCTTGTCCCGGCGTTTCCGGCTCTTTTTCGCCGACGCTTTCAGGTACGGGCCGTTCGCCGCGCTCCACGATTGCCTCACCGTCGCCGAAGGCCTGCCGCACCACTTCCAGAGCGGGATACGGGCCGCCTTTGGGCGGGGTCTCTACCCAAAGGCCGTAAAGCTCTTCGGCAGCCCGGGTCCACGCCACATAGAGCAGGTTCAGCTGTTCGCGGCAGTTCTTGGCGGTCTGTCGCCAGTAGGGCCGACCGAGTCCTTTGCGCAACGGGGTCAGAAGGTGCATGCCGCCCTCGGAAACAACCGTGAATTCGCCGCGCGGGGCCGCGTCCCAATCATGGAAGGGCACGATGACCACCGGAAATTCGAGTCCCTTGGATTTGTGCATGGTCATGACCCGCACCGCCGCGATGTTCCCCGGAAGCGGAACCTTTTCCTCTTCCGAGTTCTCCCGCCAGTAGTCCAGAAACTCCGTGAGCGAGCCGAAGCCACGTTCCTCTGCCAGATGGATGACCTCAAGAAAGCGGCGCACATAAAGCTCGGCGTCGGGGTGGCGTTCCAGAACCCGGAACGCGCTCACGGCCTCCTGCGCAAGATCGTACGGCGTCATGAGTCCGGCGCGGTTCAGAAACGGTGCCACGCAGTTGGCCCATGCGACCGAAAACGTTTTGCGGAATCGTGCTGCGAGCGGGCCTTTGCCGCGCTCCGCCATGAGCTTGAATACTTCCGCGGCGTCGAGGCCCGATTCCGGCAGGAAGAGCCATGTCCCTGTGACGAAAGAGGCAAAGGCCGCGTCGTTGCGGGGCGCGTCCAGATATTCCAAAAGCGCGGCCAGTTCACGGATCACCGGGTGCCGGTCCAGCCG
Organism: Pseudodesulfovibrio halophilus DSM 5663; assembly: GCF_059568665.1. Taxonomy (NCBI): domain Bacteria; kingdom Pseudomonadati; phylum Thermodesulfobacteriota; class Desulfovibrionia; order Desulfovibrionales; family Desulfovibrionaceae; genus Pseudodesulfovibrio; species Pseudodesulfovibrio halophilus. The sequence continues at coordinate 124,412 of NZ_JCANTV010000010.1, forward strand.
CAGGCTGGATTCCGTGATGAACGGGATGTTCTTCTGCAAGAGCATGTCGCAGACCGGGTCCGCGTGCTTGCGGCTGCGCACCAGTATGGCGATGTCCGAAAGTTCACGGCGGCCCACCAATTCATCCATCAACTCGGAGAGCCGCTCAACGGACTGCGCCTCCACCTCGGATTTGTCGCCGCCTGTCAGCCGTTCGATGCGCACGTAGCCGCCGGTGTCGCGGTTCTTGGGGGCGATGCCCTGCACGCATTCGGAAAAATCGGAACGTATGGTGTCCGCGAAGTCGCTCATGAAACCGATGTCGGAGTCGGAGAAGAGGGTGTTCGCCAGCGTATTGGCGGCTTCGCCGAGCTCCAGCCGCCTGAAAAAGTCGTTGTTGAATTCCACCACTTCGCGGAAACTGCGCCAGTTATCCGGCAGGGTGGAGCGGTCGCTCTCGGCCACTTCGGCAAGGCCTTGCTGCTCGGCCACCTCGTCGAAAAGGTCCGCGTCTCCGCCGCGCCAGCCGTAGATGGCCTGCTTTACGTCGCCCACATAGTAGAGCGAGCCGCCCTTGGACAGGCACTCCTCGGCCAGCGGCGTGATGGCCGCCCATTGGTCGCGGCTGGTGTCCTGGAATTCGTCAACCAACAGGTGGTGCAAGCGGGAGCCGAGCCGGCAGAAGGCTTCCGGCACCGCAGGGTGTTGAAGGAGGTGCGCCACGTAACCGGCGATGGCGCTGCCTGTGATTGTACCCTGCCTGCGTTCGACATCGGCGAGGCCGGTCAGCAGGCCGACGGCCACCTCCACGGCCGGGGCGAGGCTGATGGCGCTGCGGTAGAGCGTCTGGAGCCGTTTCCACTCCGCCCATTGCTCCTTGAGCCTGGCATAGGCCCGCTCGCCGGCCTCGTCCACCATGGGGACACCCTTCTTGTTGCAGCACTCGGTGAGGGAGCCCTTGCGAAGGTATGCGGATTCACTTTTCAGCTCTTCGTATATGCCGAGCGGTTCGAGTTTGGCGAGGGCCTTTGGAAAGTTGGCGTTCACGGCAAGGCCGGTGTCGTCGATGTATTTGCGCATGGCCGCCACCGCGTCCTTCATGCGGACGTTGGCCTTCCTGAGTTCGGCTTCCATGGCCTCGGTGTCGGTGTCCACCTGCTTGACGGTCCGCAGAAACTGCACGAGCGAGAGCACCCGGTCGCGGATGCCCTCGTGCAGGAGGAAGCCCTTCTTGGACTCAACGCGCAGCATGGCACCGAGCATGTCGGCGAACTGGTCGCGTTCCTCCTCGTCTCTGCCGCACTTGGTAATGAAGTCTGCCCAGACCTCTTCGAACAGCTCCCCTTCGTCGAAGACCACGTCGAAGGCCGGGTCCAGGCGCAGTTCAAGCGCGAAAAGCCGCAGCACGAGCGCCAACAGGGAGTCGATGGTGCGGATGTTCAGCCGGTGATAGCGGCGGAGAATGTCGCGCAGAGCGGCCTCGTCGCGGGCCGGGTCGTGTCCCGGCAGCTGTGCGCGGTCGCCTTTGCCGAGAGCTCCCTCCTTCAGGGCTTCCACCACGCGTTCCTTCATCTCCGCGGCGGCCTTGTTGGTGAACGTTACCGCGAGGATTTCGGGCCATGAATAACCGTCGCGCGGGCCGCGGGTGCAGACCCGGACCTGTTCCTCCGCGTCTGCGCCGTCGATGAGGGAGAGAAAACGGCGCGTGAGCTGGAACGTCTTCCCGGAGCCCGCCGCCGCCTTTACCTGTCTGAGTTCGGACATTCTTTGTTCCGTCGTTTTTTCTGGTCAAGCACAACCATGAGCAGGGCGGCCATGATGAGGGCGCTGCCCGTGTATCCGAAGATGCCGAACTGTTCGCCGAAGAGGGCGAAAGCCAGCACGGCCGCCAGCACGGGTTCAAAGGTGGCGATGACCGCCGCGTTCGTGGCCTCCAGTCGTCTCAGTCCCGCATAGTACGCGGAGAACGCGCCGTAGGAGCAGACCATGCCGATCCCGATGAGCAGGAGCCACGCCGTGGCGGACTTCGGCGCAAAATCTATGAAGGGCAGCAGGATGAGCGAGCCGAAGGGCAGGGCGTACGTGAATATGGTGGGGGTGGAGTATCGGTACAGCCACTTCTTCCCGAAGATGTAATAGAGTGCGTAGGTGAGTCCGGCGGTGAGCCCTGCGGCCAGCCCGAAGAAGTCCAGCGGAATGGTGGAGCCGCCGAGCAGTTTGGGGCCGAGGCTGATGCAGGCCACGCCCGCGATGGTCATGGCGACGCAGGTCAGCTTGATGGCTCCGAGCGGTTCCTTGAGTACAACGCGGGAGAGGAAGGCGACCCATGCGGGGGCCGTGTAGAGCAGTACCGCCGCGAGCGCCATGCCTACGTCGCGTATCGCCAGCTGGTACGACACGTAGAACATGGTCACGCAGACAAAGCCGAAGCTCAACAGCACCGGCAGGTCCCTGTAGCTGATCCGCACGATGCGTCTGTACTTGGCATGAGCCAGAAAGCACAGCCAGCCGAAGTTGGCTCGCCAGAACGCGATCTCCAGGGCGGAGATGTCTTCTGCAAGCAGAAACTTGGTGAAGACGCCGATGAGGCCCCACATGGAGGCCGCCGCGAGGATGTAGAGACAGCCGCGGATATCCACTAGAGTTTCACCGTGGTGCCGAGCCCTTTGTCGGTGGCCCTGTCGTGGATAAGCGATGCGGTCATGACGTCATGGCTTGCGATGCCCATGAGCACCGCGCCGCGCAGGCCGTCACGGACCGGGGCTTTCACTCCGGCACAGACCTCTCCCATGTCGGAATGAATTTCCTCGGCCAAGGGGTAGCCGTTCTGGAAATAGACGCCCTGTTCCTGCGTCCAGAGGTACTGGCCCATGTTGTCCACGGTGAACACGCTGCGGCGCATGATCTCGTCGCTGAACGCGGCGTCGTAGTCCACGGAGATGCACAGCGCGTCGGGTCTGATCCAGTCCATGGCGATGGGCCGCTCCGGGGCCTCCACGATGGGTGTGCAGGTGATGACCACGTCGGCGTCCGCACACGCCTCTTTGAGCGTGCGGCAGACGCGGAATCCGGCCTCGGGCAGTTCCGGCTGCATGTCAAAAAGGAAATTGCCGATCTGTTCTTCCGAAAGATCGTACAGGTTCACATGGTTCAGCCCGGGAAACACGTCGCGCATGGCCATGAGGTTGACGCGCCCCTGCACGCCCGTGCCGATGATGGCGACGGTGCGCGTGTCCGGGTTGCCGAAGTGCTTGGCGTAAACCCCCGAGGCCGCGCCTGTGCGCCACGCGGTGATCCAGCCCGCATCCATGACGGCCTTGGGCAGCCCGGTTTCCGGGTCGTTCAGCACCATGACGCCGCTGATGTACGGCAGGCCCTTGGGCGTGTTCGGCGGATACCCGGAAACGCACTTCACCCCGCAGCGATCCACCGCACCGCCGACATGGCAGGGCATGGCGTGGATGAAACAGTCTTCGCGCGGGTGTACGCCGATTTTTGCGGGCATCTCCGCCTCGCCGCGCCCGATGGCGGCAAACCCCCTTTCCACGGCGTCCATGACCATTGGCATGGTGATGTTCAGGGATTCTATTTCATCACGAGAAATCCAGAGAACGTCGAAACTCACGGGAGCCTCCTTTGCGGCGGATGGGGATAATGAGCACCTTTGCCGACCTGACGCAAAGATGTAAGCCATGATGCCCCTTTGCGTCAAAGGAGATTCCATCTTGCCCGGTCGCTTGCTCCGCTGTATCCTGCTCCGGCCATGAACGGAAAACGTATGATCGTCCCCCCGAACCTGTCCGGAGCCCGGCTGGACCGCGCCCTCGCGGAGCTGTTGCCGGAGTCCGGCCTGCGGCATCGTCGCCGTCTTTGTGAAGAGGGGCGTGTCATGGTCAATGCCCGCAGGGCAAAGCCGTCCCTCAAGCTGATGGAAGGGATGGAAGTCAGCGTTGAAGACGAATCAGCCATCCAGACGTTCCCGAATGATTTGGGGATTCATGCCATCGGGGTGGAGGACGGTTTCGCCGCCGTCTACAAGCCGGAAGGCGTTCATTCCGCAGTCATTGAAGGGCGCTCCAATTCATCTGTTGAAGCCATGCTTCCCGCGCTGTTCCCGGAACATGCCCCCGTCCTTTTGAACCGTCTGGACAACCCGACTTCCGGTATTCTGCTTGTGGCGCTCGATGCCGACGCCGCGCAACGCTACCGGCGTATCGAGGACCGGGGCGGTCTCCACAAGGAATATCTGGCCGAGATCGCCGGGAGACTTGAGGCTCCAGTTACGATCCGCAGGGCTCTCGACATGGCCGACCGTCGCGTGGTGCGCGCTCTGGACGAGGACACCTCTGACCCATTGCGCCAGACCGCCGTCGAACCTCTTCAGTACGATTCGAGTAGGGACTCGACGCTTGTCCGCTGCCGGATCGCAAAGGGCGCCCGTCATCAGATTCGCGTGCACCTCGCATCCATCGGGCATCCCATTCTCGGCGACACGCTTTATGAAGGCCCTGAGGCGGAGCGACTCCATCTGCATCATTACCGCCTCACAGTGGGGCAGGCCGTCTTTCAGGCGCCCTGTCCGTTTGCCGAAGAACTCGCCGCCCGGCCCTAAAGCTATTCGCTCCGACTGCCGATAGCACGAGCAGAACGGAGAATCGTATCATGACGGCAATAGGTGGATACAACGGATCACAAGGCATCGGCGCCATGCAGCAGCGCGCGGTGAGCATTTCCCGCTACTCGGAGAACACCTCCAGCGGGGTCTCTTCCCTGTCGTCCGGTACCGCAGCCACTGCCGCCTATTCACGCGACGTCGAACTCCAGCAGGTCGCGTGGGACGACATTCAACAGGGTATCGAAAAGGCCGAGCAGCGGGCCGCCGTCAATATGGTGGAAAGCCTCGACGCCTACCTCGGAGAAAATGCCGAGGCCCGCGCCGCCGGACGTACCGCTGACGAATACAACGCCTTCCGCGAATCGCTCGACACCGCCGTGGGCAACGGCAACTATCGCCACGCAAGAGAGCTTGTCCAGCGCTTCTACGACGACGGCTCCGAGTCCTTTGGCCGCCAGATGGACAAGATCATGGCTGAGGCAGATCGGACCTTTGCAGAAGAAGTCCGCCAGTCCTTTGCCGGGTACCGCCTCGACGGGAACGGCAACGGGCCTCAGGGCGGTCTGCATGGCTTGATTCAGTCCTCGCTCAATGCCGCATTCCAAAAGAACGACCGCCCCCACGGCATGGAGCAGTGGACCGAGAAGCTCGAAGGAATGCGCGAAAAGGCCCTTGACCACGGCCTCGACAAGCTCGGCAACGCCGGTCGGAATCTCTACACCGAAAATGCTGAGAGCGTCCTCGGGGCGACTTCCGACCATCTCCGGCGCCAGCTTGCCGGTGACGAGTCCGTCATAGCCGAACTCGACCAGCAACAGGAAGAAGGGCAGACCGGCCTGAACTACGGCGACTCCATCGGCGGGCTCGCAACCCGATACGACGATCTGCGAAACGACTTCCTCTCCGAACTGCAACAGCGCCTCGGCGGCAGAACAATCGTCGAAGTGGTTGAAGTCGACAATCCCGAAGCGCCCAAGGCGGACGGCGGCGTCACTCTCGAAGTCATCAAGCCCAACGCCCTCCAGCAGCAGACCGAACTGCTCGAAAAGAAGATGGAAGCCAACCGGGACAGCAAGCAGGTTGCCGACACCTACGCAGAGAACGCCGAGACGGATGAATCTCCCGCACCCGGCACCGCACTGGATCTCGCTGTTTAACTGAATTTTTGGGAAAGGCGGGCCTCCGGCGGGTCTCCGACGGGCCCTTCAGGCGGACCAAAGGGGCGGACCCCCTTTGGAAACCCTGTGTTGTTTTCCTGTATGTTGCGGGTGAGACGATCCCTTCGGGACTCGCCCCACCCGCAACACAACGGAAAACGGGATGAGTGCGAGTGGGGGAGCTCACGCCAAAAGAATTTCTGAGCCTTTTGTTTCCACCTGCCTTTTACCCCAACCCGCCATCTTCCAATGAGAACGGCCCGCTGTCACGAAGTGCAGCGGGCCGTTCTCATTGGAAGATGGCAAACCGGGGATTCCAAAGGGCCCTCGGCCCTTTGGCGGGGTGCAGGGGCAGCGCCCCTGCCCGCCGGAGGCCTCATTATTTCTTGTTCTTCATTGCTTCCTGGAGTTTTTCACCCAGCAGTCCGAGTCCGCCGCCGGAGTTTCCTGCGGCGGGCTTGGATTTTTTCTTGGGGGCGTATTCCTTCCAGTCTTCGGCGTCTTTTTCGTCGCCGACGCGCAGGCTGATCTTGCGTTCGCCGGTTTTGACGTCGCCTATGACCACAGTGGCTTCGTCGCCGGGGTGCAGTTTTTCGAACTCGGAGGCTTTTTCGGAGCGGGCGAGCACCGATTTGGGGAGCAGGCCGGTGATGCCGGGCTCGAGGTTGATGAAGATGCCGAACTGTTCGTGCTTTTCGACGGTGCCCTTGACGGTCTGGCCTTCCTGATATTTATCGGCCACGTCGAGCCAGGGGTCGCCTTCGGCGTCCTTGATGGACAGGGACAGGCGGCGGTTCTCGGCGTCGATGCTTTTGATCTTGACTGAGACGGTCTGTCCTTCGGAGAGTACGTCGCCGGGCTTGTGCACGCGCTGGGTGTAGCTGATTTCGGAGACGTGCACGAGTCCGTCGAGGCCCGGGGCTATCTCGACGAATGCGCCGAAATCCGCAAGCCGTACGACTTTGCCGGTGACCTTGTCGCCTTCGGCGAACTGGGTGACCACGGAGTCCCACGGGTCCTGCGCGAGTTCCTTCATGGAAAGGGAGATGCGCTGACGGCCCTTGTCGTCGGTGTCGAGCTTGATGATTTTGGCTTTGACCTTCTGGCCGACGGCCACGGCTTCTTCGGGATGCTGTACGCGCCCGTAGCCGAGTTCGGAGATGTGGACCATGCCTTCAAGGCCGGTGGCGATCTCTACGAATGCGCCGAAGGGGGCAAGGCGGGTGATGGTGCCTTCCACTTCGTCGCCTTCCTTGGTCTCGGCGAGGAACTGCTCGGTGGCGGCTTCGGCTTCGCGCATGAGCAGCGCGCGGCGGGAGACGACCACGTTGCGGCCCTTGTTATCGAGCTTGGAGATGAGGAACTCGTAAGTATTGCCGACGTATTCCTCGGTGTTCTCCACGAAGCGGGTGTCGATCTGGGAGACGGGGCAGAAGGCACGGCGTTTGAGGATCTCGACGTCGAAGCCGCCCTTGTTGGTGCCGGTGACCTTGCCTTCGACGGGCAGGTTTCCTTCCTTGGCCTCTTCCAGCATCTTCAGGCCGCCGATACCGGCCAGCGCCTTGGACAGGCGGATGCCGCCGGAGTCCTTGCCGACCACGTAAAGCTCCACTTCGTCGCCCTCGGCCACGGTTAGGTTGCCTTCTTCATCGAGCAGTTCCTCCCGCTCGACGATGCCGTCCAGTTTGCTGCCGGTGTCGACGAACACCGCGGAGCCATCGATCGCGATGACTTTTCCGACAACCTTGTCGCCGACGTTCAGGTCGTCCGTGCCGCTTTCGCTGTATTGCTCGAAAAGTTCGGCAAAAGATTCTTCGCCCTGGCCGTTGCTCTTGATTTCCTCGGACATCAAAGGGTTCCTGTAGAAAAGGGTTGGAAGTTAGGTGAGAAGGGCCTTGGCGAAGTCCTTGCCGTCGAACGGGCGCAGGTCTTCCATCTTCTCACCGAGGCCGACAAAGCTGATGGGCAGCCCGAACTGCTGGGCCACCGCCACGACGACGCCACCTTTCGCGGTGCCGTCGAGTTTGGTCAAAATGAGTTCGTCCACGCCCACCGCCTCGTGGAACAGTTTGGTCTGTGACAGGGCGTTCTGCCCGGTGGTGGCATCAATGACGAGCAGGCTCTTGTGCGGCGCGCCTTCGTGCTTCTTGCCCACGACGCGCTTGATCTTCTTGAGCTCGTCCATGAGGTTGACCTTGGTGTGCAGCCGTCCGGCGGTGTCGAGCAGCAGCAGATCATACCCTTCTTCGATGCATTTTTCCATGGCCTCGTAGGCCACGGCGGCCGGGTCGGATCCGGCTTCCTTGGCGAAGAATCCGGCTCCCACGCGCTCGGCCCAGACTTCGAGCTGTTCGATGGCTGCGGCACGGAAGGTGTCGCCAGCGGCGATGAGCACCTTGCGGCCCTGCATCTGGGCGCGGTGGGCGAGCTTGGCGATGGTGGTGGTCTTGCCCACGCCGTTGACGCCGACCATCATCACCACCTCGGGCGGGTTGACGGCGGTGATGCGCGGCGGGGTGCGGAAAATCTCTTCGAGCTCCTCGCGCAGGATGTCCTTGAAGTGCGCGGGGTCGGTGGTGCCGGCCTTTCTGGCGCGGGACTTGAGGCTCTCCATGAGCTGGTTGGCGGCCTCCATGCCCACGTCGGCCATGATCAGGATTTCCTCGAACTCCTCCCAGAAATCGTCATCCATGCTGTCATGGCTGGCCAGCATGCTGTCGATGTGCTTGGTGAGGGTCTCCTTGGTCTTGGTAATGCCTTCGGAGAGCTTGAGGAACAGTCTGTCGCGCTCGTCCTCCTCGTCTTCGAGGTCGAGAGCGAGGGCGAGGCGGTACTGAAGTTCGGAGCGGAATTCGTCAACGGACTCGTAGCCCATGTCGTCCAGCCACTGGCGGAAGCGGGCAATGAAGTCCTGCGCTTCGTCGGCCGGGGCGCCGAGACTTTCGAAAAGGAAGGCGAGGCGCTGCCAGAGGCGGTCTCCGGCTTCGTCGATATCTTCAAGGATGACGGAGAGCCATTCGGAAAGGCGCGGTTCGGCCTGACGCAGGGAGAGGGTCAGTTCCTTCTGCCAGTCCTGCGCTTCGGCGGGTGCGGCTTCTGCAGCGGGGGCGGCCGCTTCGGGCTGCGGTTCAGCCTGTGGCTCGGCGGTGGGAGCTTCGGGTTCCGGAGCCTGTTCCGGGGCGGCGTCGGGCAGGTCGATTTCGATGCCCTTGTCCTGAACGTAGTCCTCGACCGCTTGCCGGGCGACTTCGTCCGGGCTTTGCCAGAGTTTCTTCAGTTTGGAAAAGAATGCCATATCTGTACGAGTCCTTTTGGTAGCATTGCGTGCATTCGGTGCAGGGGTTGTATATCACGCGCACGCGGGACGCAACAGTGGGCGTTGCCATTTGTTGGGTGAAGGGCTAGAAAGGCCGAAAAAGTTTTTCCGGGGGATACGATGAAAAGAACGAAAATCAAGGCCCTTCTGAATGCTGAAAGCGCAATGCCCGAGATCGTGGTCAAGGGCTGGGTGCGTACCAAGCGCGACAGCAAGGGATTTTCCTTTCTCGAACTCAATGACGGTTCCTGTCTGAAAAACATTCAGACGGTCATCGACCACACGCCTGAAATCGAAGCCGAGCTTGCCAAGATCGGCACTGGTGCATCGGTCGCCATTGAAGGCGAGCTGGTTGAATCACCGGGCAAGGGGCAGAAGTGGGAGGTCCGCGGCAAAGCGCTCAAGCTGCTCGGCGAGGCCGATCCCGAGACCTTCCCGTTGCAGAAGAAGCGCCACTCCGACGAGTTTCTGCGCGGCATCGCGCATCTGCGTCCGCGCACCAACAAGTTCGGGGCCATGTTCCGCATCCGCTCCGAGCTGGCGCAGGCCATCCACAAGTTCTTCGCCGAGAAGGATTTCTTCTACGTGCACACGCCGGTGCTCACCGGCTCGGACTGCGAAGGCGCGGGCGAGATGTTCCGCGTCACCTGTCTGGAGCACGGGTGCAAGACCGCCGTTGAAGAGGACTTTTTCGGCAAGCCCGCACACCTTACGGTTTCCGGACAGCTTGAAGCTGAAATGTTCAGCCTCGCGCTGGGCGACGTTTACACCTTCGGGCCCACGTTCCGTGCCGAGAATTCCAACACGCCGCGTCACGTGGCCGAGTTCTGGATGATCGAACCCGAAATGGCTTTTGCGGACCTCGCGGACGACATGGACCTCGGCGAGGAGATGATAAAGTATCTCGTGCGTCACATCCTCGACAACTGCGCGGACGACGTGGAGCTGTTTGCCAAGTGGGTTGACAAGAGCCTCATGCCCACGCTTGAAACCATTCTTGAGAACGAGTTCATTCGTCTGCCTTACACCGAGGCCATCAACGTCCTCAAGAAGACCAAGAAGAAGTTCGACTACCCGGTGGAGTGGGGCATGGACCTGCAGACCGAGCACGAGCGCTTCCTGTGTGAGGAGAAGTTCAAGCAGCCGCTGTACGTCTATGACTACCCCAAGACCATCAAGCCGTTCTACATGCGCATGAACGACGACAACGAGACCGTGGCGGCCATGGATTGCCTCGTGCCGCGCATCGGGGAAATCATCGGCGGTTCCCAGCGCGAGGAGCGGTTCGACGTGCTGCACGCACGCATGATGGAAATGGAACTCTCCGAAGAAGAGTACTGGTGGTATCTGGATTCCCGTCGGTTCGGCTCCGTGCCGCACGCGGGCTTCGGCCTCGGCTTCGAGCGTCTGCTGATGCTCGTGACCGGCGTGGGCAATATCCGCGACGCCATCCCGTTCCCGAGGACGCCCAACAACCTCGATTTCTAGCGGGAATCTTACGAATGTAAAAAAGCGGGACGGCCGAAGCCGTCCCGCTTTTTTATGTCTTGTGTTCGTCGCCGCTAGCAGCCGCAGGTGAAGATACGGTCGAAGGTGCGCAGCACTTCCAGTCCGTCTTCGCCGCTGATGGGCATGGGCTTTCCTTCCTGAATGGCGCCGAGGAAGGCGTTCAGTTCGGCGCGAACGGGCTCCTTGTACACCAGCGGCCATTCGCGCACGGAGTATGATTTGTCGTAGGTGGAGAACGCCGAGTATTCCTTCACTTCCTGCGTCACGAGGTTGCAGTCGATGTACTTGGACTCGAAGGCGACGTTGATCTTGCGGGATTTGTAGGGGGTCACCCAGTTGGTGCTGATGTTGGCCAGCACGCCGTTTTCCATCTCGCAGGTGATGAGGGCGGTGTCCTCGTGTTTGCCCAGCGAGGTGGAGGTCACGGCGTACACCGTCTTGAACTCCGAGCCGGTGAGGAAGCGCACCAGGTCCAGGTCATGGGAACCGAGGTCCTTGACCACGCCCACGTCCTGAATGCGCGGCGGGTAGGGCCCCACGCGCTCGATGGTGATGGAGATCATGTCATCGCCCACCAGTTCCTTGACGCGCTGCACGGCCGGGTTGAAACGTTCGATGTGGCCCACCATGAGCGGCACTCCGGCGGCTTTGGCCCGGTCCACGAGTTCCTGCCCCTGTTCGGCGGTGGCGGCCAGCGGCTTTTCCATCAAGAGGGCGATGCCCTTGTCGATGAGCTTGAGGCCGATCTCGTGGTGCAGGATCGTCGGGACGCAGACGCTCACGGCGTCGATGTCCTGTTCGAGCAGCTTGTCCACATCGTCGAAGACTGGCACGCCGAATTGTTTGTTGACCTCGGCCAGCGCCTCGGCGTTGACGTCCATGACGCCCACCACGTTGGCTTCGGGCATCTCCGTATAATTTCTCAAGTGAACCCGGCCCATCCAGCCGAGTCCGATGACTGCTACGTTCATCATGATCAATATTCCTTGAATGTTTGTTTGCGGAAAACGTGGGCACCTTGGTACCCGCTTGTGAATCGGTTGGCAAGCCCATGTCTCACCGCTTGCGCGCGCCGCGGGTTCGGGCTACTGTCCGGCCATGAATTTGCTGAATCCGGACGGGCCCGTATGGATAAGCGCGGGCGAGGCATCTGGCGATCTGCACGGCGCGGTCCTTTGCAGGGAGCTTAAACGACGCGATCCTTCGCTTTCCTTCATGGGCATGGGCGGCCCGGCCATGGAGCGCGCGGACTGTGACGTGCGTTACCCCATGAGCCTGATATCCCTCGTGGGGCTGACGGAGGTCTTTGCCGGACTGCCGCGCATCATCCGCCTTCTGGGGGAACTCAAGCGCGACTTCCGCCGCGAACGGCCACGGGCCATCATTCTGCTCGACTGCCCGGATTTTCACTTCCGCGTTGCCAAGATGGCCCGCAAGATGGGCATCCCCGTCTATTACTACATAAGTCCGCAGCTGTGGGCCTGGCGTTCGGGCAGGGCAAAATTCCTGCGCGAAAACGTGCGGGACGTGTTCTGCATCCTGCCTTTCGAGAAGGATTTCTACGCGCAGTACGGCATGGACGTTTCCTACATCGGCAATCCGCTGGTGGACGAGGTGCCGCGTGACCGGTTGCAGGGCATTGATCCGGAGCCGCACCGGGTGGGCATCCTGCCCGGAAGCCGGAACAAGGAGATTGCCACGCTCCTGCCCGAGTTCGTTGAGGTGGCGAGGCGGCTGCGGGAGCGCAACCCGGCGGTGCGCTTCAGCCTGTTCCGTGCGCCCGGTATGCCGGTGGAACGGCTCATGGAGTTCTGGCCCAAGGAGCTGCCGATGGACATGGTGGAACCGGATGACCGATACGAGGGGATGCGTCGCTGTTCGTTCGTCCTTGCGGCATCGGGCACCGTCTCGCTGGAGCTTGCGCTTGTCGGCACGCCCTCCATCATCGCCTACCGGCTCTCCAAACTCACCTATCTCATCGGCAGTATGATCGTGAACGTGGATTTTATCAGCCTGCCCAACCTGATTCTTGGCCGCGAGGTCTTTCCGGAAATGGTGCAGGAGAGCGCTTCGGCGGATGCGCTTTTCGCGCAGGCCCTTTCGTGGATGGAGGATTCCGCCCGGCTCGAAGCCGTGCGGGAGGATCTGCGGCAGCTCAGGAACATGCTGGGCGAGCCGGGCGCTGCCGGTCGTGCGGCAGATATCATTCTCAAGGACCTGAAGGAGCTGGCCCATGGCTGATCCCGTGCTGCCCGACGTCCCGGTGCCCGGTCCCGGATTTTTCGAACTCATGCGGAAACGGTATCCCGGCTGGATTCTCGGCGTGGTGCAGAGCGATCACGTCCGCGGCTTGATGCATGCGCTGGACCTGCTTGGCAGCGAGTCCCCGGACGCGGTCGCCGCAGGCTGCGGTGTGGGGTGGTGGACCATTGCGCGTCAACCCTTCGACCGGGATTTTCTTGCGCGTTTCGCATCCTTCAATGCTGCGCGTCCTTTTCTGCCGGAACAGGCGCGCTGTTTTTTCGAGCATCTCTCCACACATCTGAGCGATCTTCCGGAAGATGACGCCGAGCTCTGGGAGCAGGTGATGCTCAATGGCGATCCGTCGTACGCCATCAAGTTTCTCATGCCGAGGCTGGCGCGGCCGGAGGGCCTCGCATGGCTCGGCCTGTGCTGGGACGGCCTCCTGCGCTTCGGGAGCGAGTCGCTGCTCGAAGCCGCCCTGTCTTCCCTGTCTTTCGAGGGTGAACTGGCGCCGCTGCTGCCGCGTCTGCGGGCAGAGGCCGCCTTTCATATGTCGTCCCCGGATCAGGCTATCAAAGCCGTGGACCGCGTGGACGCCTCGGTCTGGGGCTTCTGGCCCGCGTACCATCGCGCGGAGTTGCTGATACGCTCCGGTCGCAGGGAGGAGGGTGCAGACCTGCTTGAGCGGCTCGTGCTCAGGATGCCATGGCACACCAACCTGCTGCTCAAGCTGGATTCGCTGCGCACCCCGCTGCCGCTTCCGGCGCCGCCCACGGCCGACGAGGTGGCCATACTGGCCTACTCGTGGAACAAGGCCGACCTCATGCTCCGCACGCTGGAGTCGCTTCGCAAAAGCGAAACCGGACAGGCGCGAATTTTTCTTCTGGACAACGGCTCCACGGATAACATGCAGGACGTCTTCCGTACGGCCAAGGAGTGGTTCGGCGAGCGACTGCAAACCGTGACCCTGCCCATCAACATCGGCGCTCCGCCCGCGCGGAATTGGCTGCTGTCGCTGCCCGAAGTCCGGGCCTGCCGCTGGGCGGCCTTTCTGGACGACGACGTGGTGCTCCCGCCGGACTGGCTGTTGAAGCTGCTCGGCGCGTCGCGGCTCGATCCTGACGCCGGAGTAGTGGGGTGCCGCATAACCTCCGCCGAGTCTCCTTTCGCCCTGCAGTCTGCTGACTACAATCTGCTCCCGGTGCCGCCTTCGGCCGGAGAGCCGGGCGAGATGCCGCGAAGGATCAATCTTTTCGACTCCTGCTCCGGCGCTCTGGATGACGGTCTGTTCAGCTATGATCGCCCCTGTCTTTCGGTCTCAGGCTGCTGTCATCTGGTGAGCATGAAAGCGCTGGAAAAGGCTGGCACCTTCGACGTGCGCTTCAACCCGTCGCAGTTCGACGACCTCGAAAGGGACCTGCGGAGCGCGCTGGCAGGGATGTCCGCCGTCTACTGCGGCACGCTGGCCGTTCGTCATGTTCAGCATTCCAGCCTCGCCAAGGCCACCACGCCGCAGCAGATGGGGCACGTCATGGGCAACAAGTTCAAACTGGAGACCAAGTACGACGACGCACAGGCGGTCCGTCTGGCGGAGATCGACAGCCGTCTGCTCTGGGCGAGTCTGGCCGAAACCCTACAAAGGCTGGACAGACGCTCCGCCTGATTGTATCCCGTTCCGTTCAAGAATATGAAAAAGCATGGCACCGTGTCCGGTGCCGGGAGGCGAAAGCTATGGAAGACGTTAGAGTCTACGGTGACTTTCACGGCCTGACCCCGGACAAGTTCGAGCGCATCCGGGACGAGATTCCTTTCGAGCAGATGGAATACAAGGACAACGTCCTCAGGGTGGACCACGAGGGAAAATTCCTCATGGTTGAAGATTTTCTGGACCTCATGGCCGAGGTGCTGGCCGACGAGGGCCGTGGCGCCGTGGAGTACATCGACCAGCTGGAATGGGAGGTGACCCGTTACACCATTGAAAACGGCCGCATTTCCAGCAAGGTGGTCAAGGTGGACAACGTGTTGGACGCCCACATGCGGGATCACGGTCTATAGGCTGGCTTTTTTTTTGAAAACCGTGTTACGGTCCGTTCTTGCGTATGGCATGAACGGACCGTTTCTTATTATCATGGGTCCATAAAACAACGGAGTACATGTGAGCCGTGCAGAACAGATAGCGCTTTATTGGGATTTCGAAAACATTCACGCCTCCCTTTGCACCCTGCGATACGGGCCGCACTGGTACAGGGACAAGATGAATCGTCACTCCCGCCAGCCGGCACTGGTGGATATCAACTCCATCATGGAGTTCATCAACTCCGTCGGCGAGGTCAACATCAACAAGGCCTATGGGAACTGGAGTTTTTTCTTCGGTTACAGTTTCGACCTGCAAAACCATGCGGTGGACCTCGTGCAGATGTTTCCGAGAGGCTCCCACGGCAAAAACGGTGCGGATATCCGCATGGCCATCGACGCCATAGAGGACATCACGCTCAACCCTCATATCAGCACGGTGGTCGTCATCGGCGGCGACTCGGACTACGTGGCGCTGGCCCAGAAGGTCAGGCAGCGCGGCAAGCGCATCATCGGCATCGGGGTGCGCGAGACCACCAACCAGTACTGGATGAAGTCCTGCAACCAGTTCAAGTACTACTCGTCGCTGCTCGTGAAGTCTTCATCCATCTCAAGTCTGGAGAAGGAAGGCTACGAAGCCGGGGATCTGGAAGACGCAAAGCAGATTCTGATCAAGGCGCTGGGCCGGATCGCAGCGGAGACCGGAGAGACGAAGATCGTCAAGGCGGCGATCAAGCCCATGCTCATCCGGCTGGACCCCGCCTTCGACGAGAGCAACTACGGCTTTTCCACTTTCAAGTCGTTTCTCGAGTCCTGTCAGGACGTCATCAGCATCCACAACGGCGAGCATGACCATTACATCTCACTCAAGTCCCCGGAAGATCTTGCCCGGCTGGAGACCAATGCGCGCAAGCTGCATCCCTACGAGCTGATCCTGCAGAAGCAGCACGTTCATCTGCCGGACCCGGCGCTGCTCACCACCGGTATACGCGAAGCCTTCGCGCTTTTCGCCGAGCATGGCGAAATCTCCGGGTATCCGCTCTTTCGCGAGAAGCTGGACGAGCGGCTGAAGGCCAAGGGGATAGAGGCAACGTCAAAGGACCTGAACAACATCCAGCAGGTGCTGTTCCGGACGTTCTGCTTCAAGCTCAATTACGAACGGCAGACCCTGAGCATCCAGCCCGAGGTTGTCAGCGCGGACATGCTCTGGGTCCGGGCGGTAAGCTATCTGGTCAAGCGGATTACCGACAACCTTGAGGAGCCTCCGGATTACGAGGCCATGTCCGAACTGCTCTTCGGCGATGTCTCCAACGCGGGGCATCTGCGGGAGATTCACGACAACGAACTCTGGAAGCGCAGCAGCCGCGAATAGCGGCATACTCCCATTGCAGCACGAAGGCCGGAACCCCGAGGGGCTCCGGCCTTTTTATCGCGCGCCCCGCGAGGGGATGGCGCGGAATGATTATGCTTTCTTCAGCGCTTCTTCCGGAGTGACGGAGTCTATGCCGAAGGCTTCACCGACGGCGGGGCAGGTCAGGGTGCCATGCATGGTGTTCAGGCCCAGCGCCAGCGCCGGGTCGTCCTTGAGTGCATCCATGCCCTTCTGCGCGAGGCGCATGGCGTAAGGCAGGGTCTGGTTCACCAGCGCGAAGGTGGAGGTGCGGGGCACTGCGCCGGGCATATTCGCCACGCCGTAATGAACAACGCCTTCCACTTCGTAGGTCGGGTTGTCGTGAGTGGTGGGCTTGATGGTTTCCACGCAACCGCCCTGGTCCACGGCCACGTCGACGATGACGGAACCCTGCTTCATGGTCTTGAGCAGTTCGCGGGTGACCAGCTTGGGAGCCTTGGCACCCGGGATCAGCACGGCGCCGATGACGAGGTCGGCTTCCTTGAGGGCTTCGCGGATGTTGGGCTCGGTGGAGCTGACGGTCATCAGACGGCCGTCAAAGGCTTCGTCGAGGTACTGCAGGCGACGGTGGGAGAGGTCGAGCACTTTCACGGAAGCGCCCATGCCCATGGCCATGCGTGCAGCGTTGGTGCCCACGATGCCGCCGCCGATGACCACGACTTTCGCCGGGGGAACGCCCGGAACGCCGCCGAGCAGCATTCCGCGACCGCCCTGATTCTTCTCGAGATGGTGCGCGCCGACCTGAGTGGCCATGCGGCCCGCCACTTCGGACATGGGGGTCAGCAGCGGCAGGGAGCCGTCGGGCATCTGCACGGTCTCGTAGGCGACACCAACGGTCCCGGCTTCGAGCAACGCGTTCGTCAGCGATTCGGCGGCGGCGAGGTGCAGGTAGGTGAACAGGAGCTGGTCCTTGCGCAGGAACTTGTACTCGCTTTCCAGCGGTTCCTTGACCTTGATGACCATTTCGGCGCCCCAGGCTTCTTCGGCAGAAACCATTTTGGCGCCGGCGGCGGAAAATTCCTCGTCGCTCAGGCCACTGCCCATCCCGGCTCCGGCTTCAACCAGCACTTCATTGCCCTGACGGACAAGGCTCTCCACGCCGCCGGGGGTCATGGCGACGCGATTTTCGAGGGTTTTGATTTCCTTGGGGATACCGATGATCATTGTCCTGTCTCCTTACGCTTGAGGGATACTAGTTCATGGCAACTAAACGATTATTCTGCGCTGAAAAGCCGGGTTACGGCCTCAGGGAGAAGCAGCCATTTACGGCGCGACTTCATGACCATGAAGGATTCACTCGATCCCACGCCGCCGATCTGTGAAAGGTCCTTGTCAAGGAAGTCGTAGAGGTCGCTCGTGTTTTCGGTGCAGACGATTTCCACGATCAGGTCGTACCTTCCGGTGACCACGGCACACCAGTTGACGCGGTCGAGGTTGGCGATCTGCTCGAGCTTTTCATCGAGCAGCTTGTGGCTCTGAAGGGTGATGCCCACAAGAGCGACGGTAAGCCCCTTGGTGCGCATGGGGTCCACGAGGCCTGCCACCTTGAGCGCACCTGCGGAGATGAGGTTCTTCATGCGCGAGCGGACGGTGGGGGGAGTGACTCCCAGACGTTCGGTGAGCTTGCCCACCTGAGATTGTCCGTCCTCGGTGAGGGCTGAAACGAGTCTTTTATCAAGGTTGTCGAGAACTTTTTTCATCAAAGTGTCCCTGTTGTGTTTGTGACTTGTCTAAAGCAAATTTGGAATGTCTTTTTTCTATCAAAAGGAAAATCGTGGTGTCAATTGGATTGCTTTGAAAATGCGCCTCCTGACCGGTTTCGCAGGTTGGTTCAAGCATAAGAAAAGACCGGGACGATTGCCGTCCCGGTCGATTATTGGTCTGATTTCGAGGGTCGGAGCTAGGCTTTCGAGCAGAAAGGCTGGCCATCCTTGCCGGGGAAGCGGTTCAGCCCGCGCAGGATGAAACTCACTTCTCCGTCGGGAACAGTGAAGGTCGTTCGGTTGTTCTGGACCTTGACGTTCTGCACCTTGAAGGGGCGGGTCTTGGTCCTGTTCACCAGGAAATCAACGAATTTCTTGGGGTTCATGCCCTGATTCTTGCCGATGTTGGCGATCATGCGAACCCGTCCGCCCTTGTCGTTCCGCTGAGCTTCACGGATTTCGCGGTAGGCGTCGTGTTCCAGTTCCTCACCGAAAGCGTAGCGCAGCAGCGCGGCCATGGCTTCTTCGGGGTCGCGCTCCTGCATGAACTCGCGTGCCAGCGGCAGGTAGGTCTCGAAGTTCTCGGTGGCGAGGATTTCGTCCAGTTCGGAAGCGATGCGCTTTTTCTTGGAGTAGATCACGTCCTCGACCTTGGGCAGCGGCTCTTTGGAGATTTCGATGCCCGAGGTGCGGCAGATGAACATGAGCTTGCGGAATTCGCGCGGGGTGATGAGCGTGATGGCCGCGCCCTTCTTGCCTGCGCGACCGGTGCGTCCCACCCTGTGCACGAAGGTCTTCGGATCCTGCGGCAGGGCGAAGTTGATCACGTGGGTCAGGTCCGGGACGTCGATGCCGCGTGCCGCCACGTCGGTCGCCACGAGGATGTCGCTGGCGCCGCTGCGGAACTTGCCGAGGATCTGTTCGCGGCGGGACTGGTTCAGGTCGCCGTGGATCGGCTCGGCCGGGTAGCCGCGTTCAGCGAGCTTGCGGGCGACATCGTCCGTATCGGCTCGGGTGCGACAGAAGATGAGCCCCCGAAAGTCTGGCTCCACGTCGATGACGCGACAGAGCGCCTCGAAGCGGTCGGATTCCGCGACTTCGTGAAAGACCTGTTTGGTCAGGGGCGCTTCGTTTTTCTTGGCCTTCACGGCTACAGTCTTGTAGTCGCCCATGAATTCGGAGGCGATGCGCATGACCTGATCCGGCATGGTGGCGGAGAAAAGCAGGGTGCGGCGGTCCGTGTTGCTGCGGGAGAGAATCTCGCGGATATCCTCGATGAAGCCCATGTCGCACATCTCGTCGGCCTCATCCAGTACGGCGATGCCGATGCCGGAGAGGTCGAGCGAGCCGCGGTTCAGGTGGTCGAGGATTCGGCCGGGGGTACCCACGACCACGTCGGCTCCCTGCTTGAGGCTCTTGAGCTGAAGGCCGATGTACTGACCGCCGTAGACGGGCAGCACGCGCAGCTTTTTGTCTCCCTTGAGGGAGTTGATTTCATCCGCCACCTGAATGGCGAGTTCGCGGGTGGGAGCGAGTACGAGGGACTGGACGTGGCGCTCGCCTTCCACGACATGTTCTATGATGGGCAGTCCGAAAGCAGCGGTTTTACCGGTTCCGGTGGAAGCCTGTCCCACGATGTCGGCCTCTTCGGCCAGAAGCATGGGGATGGTGCGTTCCTGAATGGGGGTCGGGGCGGTGAAGCCCTTTTTCTCGAGTGCGTCGACTACGTTGTCGGAAAGACCAAGTTTCTTGAATGGATTCATTTTTTCCTGATTGTTTTTCGTGCGAATAAGCGCCGCCGCAGAGCGCACGATGCCGCGGCGGTCGGGCCGCCTTTCCATCCGGTGCAGAGGTGAAGCTGTGTCAGCGGGGGACGTGAAAGGTCTGGCGGAACCCGTTTATGATAACGGGACGTGCCTCGGCGTATGCCATGGCGCGCCTGCCGTCAAGACAAAAAGGCAAAGCGTTGAAGGTCAGTTACGCCTGAGCGTGATCAAAACGATTTCCGGCGGCGCGCCGAACCGCATGGGCGGTCCCCAGTAGCCGGCGCCGCGCGAGACGAACAGCGCCGTGTCGCCGTGTTCGTGAAGTCCGTAGACATAAGGGTTGAAGCAGCCGACGATGAAGGTCCACGGAAAGAACTGCCCGCCGTGCGTGTGGCCGGAAAGCTGCAGGTCGTAGTTAGCCTCGTCGGCCAGCTCGATCATGTCCGGACGATGGGCCAGCAGGATGGAAAAGTCGTGCTCCCCGGCCTTGTCCATGACCTCGCGCGGCTTGGGGGCGTGCTCGTCGATGAAACGTCCGGCTTTGCTGTCCGGGACGCCGGCGACCAGGATGCGGGCGCCGTTGACCTCGACAACCTCGCTTTCGTTGACGAGGGTGGTGAAGCCCAGCGAGCGAGCTTCATCTATCCATTCGAGTGCGTGCGAATAGTATTCGTGGTTGCCGGTGATGAAAAACTTGTGCGGAGCCTTCAGTTCATCAAAATGTTTGACCTCGGGGCGCAGCCACCACGCGCGGCCGTCGACCATGTCTCCGGTGTGCACGACCATGTCCGGGTCCTGCGCGTTCACGAGCTTTACGAGGCGATCCACCCACGGCCCCTTGAGCGTGGGACCGACGTGGGTGTCGCTGATCTGCGCGATGGTGTACCCGTCCAGCTGCCTCGGCAGGTCTGGGACGGCGATTTCGATTTCGGTGACTCCGGGCAGGCTGCGGGCGATGTGCGCCGAATAGGCCGTGAGCGGAATGGCCACGGCAAGTATCAGGGCATTGGTCGCGTTGAGCCATGTGCGCCGGATGTTGCGCTGCTTCTCCTTGAAGAAGATGCGGCGGGTGTCCTTGGGGCGCAGGTAGTTGATGATGCGCAGCAGGATGAACAGCAGGTCGCGCGCAATGAGCATCATCATGAAGGATGAGACGAAGCCGAGAAAGGTGTACCCGGCGAGGTCCAACCCGTCGATGAACTGGTGGTGATACCCGTTGAAGCGGAAAACCCATGTAAAGCGCTGTCCTATAACCAGAAAGGCGACCATCAGGAACAGCAGGCGTTTGGTCCACGGCGAAAAGGGCAGGGGGCGGATGACGCGCAACCCGAGATAGACGGTTATGAATACCGCCACGCTGACTACTGTGACCAACCAGCCCATGAACATGCTCCAAGGTTTAGCGCACCATAGCGCATGTGCCGGTTTCTGCCAACCGCTGCGCGATGGTTGCGGAAAACCGCTGTTTCACCAATCCTTACGCGGGGGGTTGAAAAAGGGGAGCGGGCCCTGACGCTGCTATGAGCGTCCGGGGCGCTGGCGGTTGCCGCGTTTATTGAACCAGAGGAAGGCGAGCAGGAATGCCGCCAGCCAGCAAGCGATTCCGGTCAGGCCGGTATCGCCGCCGAGGACCGGATTGTGGTCTGGGAAAATGTATTTCCACACGCCGTAGGCCTGAGCGTTGATGGCGGCGTGGATGAACGCGGCGAGCAGCGTGCTGCGGTAGGCCAGCGTGAATTCGTTGATGAATGCTCCAATTGCGATGGTGCCGAAGCACATGAGCAGCGCCCCGGTGTAAGGATGGCCGGGGTAGTTGAAGCCAACCAGAACCAGCGGCAGATGCCAGACGCCCCAGATGATGCCGAGCAGCAGGTAGGCCCTCAGCTTGCCCAGCCGCATGAGTGAGGGCAGGAGCAGGCCGCGCCATCCCAGCTCCTCGCCAAGCGCTGCGAGAAAGTTGAAGAGGGGACCGAGCAGCGCGCTGGCGGGGAGCATGATGAGCAGCGCGTGGTAGACCGGGGCTTCCGCGCCGGGTGCCATGCGCATGGATTGCAAAAGCGTCTTCATGGTCCAGTCCGGCTCGGATATGTTCAGCAGCCAGGTCAGCCCGTAGGACGCCATGAATATCAGCGGAACGGCGAAAACGGTGACGGCGTAAGGCTTCCATGAGCCGATGCGAAGCCCGAGAGCGGACAACGGTCTGCCCGCCAGCATATTTACCATCAGGGCGCAGACGCCCGGTACCCACATGACGGCCACGAGCAGCAGCATGGCGCCGGGTTCGAGAAGTCGCTCTGCGCTGAAGCCGTTGACGATCATCACGGCTTCCACCACCCAGGTGATGCCGAGGGTCAGGCCGATAAAGAGCAGGGCATGTCGGATGCTGACGGGGGGCGCGGTCGTTTCGTCCATCGTCGGGGGCTTATCAGTATTCGCTTTTCCGCACAACGTGCGGCGGCAGGTATTGCTGGATTCTGCGGAAATATTCGGCGCGGCAGCGGTGTTCTGTCTGGAGAAGAAGCCGGAAGGCTTCGTTGAAGTCGGTCTGCGACGCTGCGAAAACGCCGTGTCCGTGCACGATGGCCGCCGGAGCGCGCTCCATGGCGGGCGGCAGGGTATTGCAAAGCCCTGTGGGGCCGGTGCCAACCTCCCCCGGGACCACCGGAGCGCCACCTGCGAAGCGCTGCTCCCGGCAGTCGACATGACATTGCCGGGCATGTTCGCAGTCCGTCTTGTCGCAGACCATGGACATTATCACACTGAACCTCGGGTGCCCGTGCAGGATGCAGCGAGCGTTCGTCCTGTCGTAGATTCCTTCATGAGCGGACAGCTCGCTGGAGGCCGTGAGGCCGGCGCATGACGAACCGTCGCGAGGACACGGGTCGATGCAGCCAGCCAACTCGTCAAGGGAGCTTCCGGTCTGGCTGATGAGAACGGTGTCTTCCATCAGGCAGGAGAGGTTGCCGAAAAACGAATCCACCAGCCCGTAGTCCACCACGGTGCGTCCGGCCTCCGCCATGGCGGCAAGGGCTGCCGCGCGGTCGGCGAAAGGCCCTGCCGTCAGTTCGGGACCGGCGTCTGCGGGCTCGGAGAGGTGAGAAACGGCCATGTCGAAAACGGCCTGCAATTCAGGATCCGGCCCGCCGGATTCACACGCCGCGAGGTAGTCCGAAAAGAACAGGACGAAGCAGGCGAAGCAGACCGACGAAAAAAAGACGAACCCCTGCTCCGGGCTGACGGTGCCGAAACTGACCACGCCCCTGCCCGGAATAACCGCCGCCTTGCGGCGAAGCAGTGCGTCCGCCACGGCCTGCGCTTCGAAGGCTTCCGTTACGGGGATGTCGTGCAGAAAGGTGCGCGTTTCGCAGTCTCTGGGGCGGATGGAGAGTCCGTGTCTTGAGGCGAGAAAGTCTATGATGGTGGCATACGGCTCGGCCGGCCGTGAGAAAACCAGCGAACCGACGTCCATGAGTTCAAAGACCTGTTCGAACACTTCCCGGTCCGCATCGTCCCGATTCCACGTCGTAAAATCGTCCCGGCCGCCGAGCAGCGGCTCTCCGGCTTCGGCCAGTCCGTGGCGCACCAGCTTGTCCGCGTACTTGTTCAGCAACTCCTTCATGCGCGTTCACCGTCTTGCGAAGGGCTCACACCGAGTTCCCCGGCTTTTTCATTCAGGGGAACCCCTTGTTCGTCAAGGCCGCGGATGCGGTAATATGCGGCGCGAGCCCGCAGGAACTGCTCGCGGTTCAGCGGCATTATGCGAACTCCCTCCCCGGAGGAGCCTTCCTCCGTGAAGAAACGCGGCGGGAGATCGTCGTGCGTTGCATCGAAGCCGTTGAGGGCATTCATGACCCGTTCGTTGAAACAGGTGCGTTCGCCGATTTGCTGAAGGGTTTTCAGATTCATGGCCTGTCCGGTGACCGCGCTCACGGCCTTGGCGTATTCCTCAAGCCCTGCGGCGAAAAAGGCGAATCGACAAGTCGCGAGGGAGTCCGCTGCCGCGAAGACGTCCTCGGAGAGCTTGATGATGCGTGCCTTGCCGGAGAAGGTGAAGCGGTCTGTGGCGACGGGTTTTCGCAGGATTTCATGGCTTGCGGGGTAGGCGTGCAGGTCGCAGCCGCCCATGGTGTTGACCGCCATGGCCAGCGCCGTGCCGTACGCGCCGCGCGGATCGAATGCGGGCAGTTCCAATCCTTTCGAGGAGATGGAGCGTTCCGGTTCTCCATGCTCCGCGGCGTACCGCCTTGAGCCCGCCCCAAGTCCCCCTCCCGAAGCCATCTCCCGGATCGCGCTATGCAGACTGTTCTCGTCAAAGTCCCTGCCAGTGATTTCACGCATGCAGGCCAGCGTCCCGCCGGCTGAGACCGCGTCCAGCCCAAGACGGTTCAGCAGGTCGGAGGCCTTCATGGTCAGCTCCATGCTCTTGTTTCCGATCAGCGCCGTCAGGTGGGACAGGGCCGTGAAGCCGGGGATGCTCCTGCCGTCGCGGGCAACCCTTCGGCAGCGGATGGGACAGCCTTCGCAGCCGTGGGGCCGGGCATGGTATCGAGTGTTGAAGGCGGGGGCGTTCAGCTCGCGTGCAGCGGAAAAACGGGTCCTGCGGTAGTTTTCCGAGGGCATCATGCGCCGGGAGTCAGTGAGGTCCAGCAGGGCGGCGGTTCCGTTGCGGGCAAACCCGTAGGGCCCCATAAGCGCGGGGGATGCGGCGATCAGGCGCATGATCTCGCATCTCGCCTCGTCGAGTTTGCGAGGATTGTGGACGCGGACCTCTCCGGTGCCGACAACCCTCAGATACTTGAGGTTGCGTGCGCCCAGCGATGCTCCGAGGCCGCCGCGTCCGGCGGGATGATGACGATCCACCATGATGGATGCCATGGGCGAGCGATTTTCTCCTGCCGGACCGATGCAGGCTATGGAAGCGCTCGTCGGTGTCGACTCCGCGAGCGTGTTGAAGACATCCTCGGTCTGCCTCCCCCGAAGGGCATCAGCGTCTGCGACGGAAACACTCCCGTTGCGGATTTCGATGCCGACGAGCCTGTCGGCCTTGCCCGTGATGATGATGCCGTCCCATCCGGCCCGCTTGAGCTGTGTGCCCAGACGCCCCCCGAGAGGGGAGTCGGTGACGGTTGCCGTGAGTGGAGAGCGGGTCATCAGGCAGGCGCGGCCCGAGGCAGGGGCGGCGGTCCCTGTCAGTGGCCCTGCGAAGATGCAGACGGGCATGTGCGGGTCGTCCCAGGGGCGCGTGCAGTGCGGCCGCAGAAAGGCTCCCGCCATGGCCCGGCCGCCGCAGTGCGTGGCGTAAAAGTCGGGGCCGGGATGCTCGGTCCGGGTTTCGCCGCGTTGCAGGTCTATGTGGAGGACGCTGCCTGTCCAGCCGCAGAGGTCGCTTTTCATTCGTTTTTTCCGGGGAACGCGTTGTGGGCGGTTGACCCGCTCCGGGAATCGGATAGTATCTCGCCGCAGGGGGAGTTATGTCCAAGAAAAACGACAAGGTCAACGCATCGCGGCGGAACTTCCTCATGGGAGCCGTCCGCCGTATTCGCAAGGATGACGAGCAGTCCTGCGGTCCAATCGCGGCCAGCAGCGACACCATATCCCTGATCCGCGAGGCCAACGACGCATACGCCGCGCAGAACTGGGACGAAGCCATCCGACTCTACCGCGAATATCTCAAAAAGGAAAAGGACCTGGACGTCAGGCTGCGGCTAGGCGAAACCATGTACAAGGCCGGACGCTACATCCCGGCCCGTACCGAGTTCCGTACGGTGCTCCGGGGGCGTCCCAAGGAGCAGCGCGCCATGATCCTGCTCGGCCTGACCTACGCCCGTGCGGAGGATCTGGACAAGGCGGCAGAGGCGTGGCGCGAATACTTCGACCCGCACAATATCCCCATGCAGCGCGAGCTCAATCTGCAGATCGGGCTCATCGAAGATGGCATGGCCGAATCGCCGGAGTCCGTGGCACGCGCCGTTGAAGCACAGCTCGACTGCCTGTAGCCGAAACCTTTACTGCAAGCGCCTGCTGGTGCTACTTGGGTACCATGAATAAAAGCATGAGCGATTCTCTCTTTTCCCGGCGCCAGCGTACGTTCGTCCTGTCCTCGGACCCGGATCTCGCCAAACTGTTCCGTTCCCTGTGGCCCGAGGACCTCATGGAGATAACCGTGTTCGAATACGGGCGCGGGGCGGTCGAGCATCTCTTCAACGAGCCTCCGGACCTGCTCATCGTGGACAATAGGCTGAGTGACATAAGCGGAAAGGAGGTCGCCTCGCTGGTCAAGAGCGAGAACGTCTACAGACAGCTCCCGGTGGTGCTGGTGCTCGATGCCGAAGACATGACCGAGCCATGGGACTGGAACCGCGTCGAGGTGGACGACTTTCTCGTACGCCCCTTCACCGAGGGCGAGGCCCGCGACCGGGTGAACCTGACCCTGTGCCGCGCGTTGCGTGCGCTCGACGCCAACCCGCTCTCCAAATTGCCGGGCAACACCTCCATCATTCAACGCATCCAGTCGCTCATCGACGCGGGCGAGGAATTCGCGCTCGCCTACTGCGATCTGGACCATTTCAAGTCTTTCAACGACAAGTACGGCTTCTCGCGCGGGGATGAAGTTCTCATGATGTCGGCAAGGGTCATCGTCAATACGATCCGCGGACTCGGCGGAGTGGGCAGCTTCGTAGGACACGTCGGCGGTGACGACTTCGTCTACATTGTCCCTGCGGATCGGGCTGAGGAGTCCTGCAAGCGGGTTATTGAGGCGTTCGACTCCATCGTTCCGCATTTCTATGATGAAGAGGACCGCAAGCAGGGCTTCATCCGTTCCACGGACAGGCAGGGTAACGAACGTACCTTCCCGCTGATGGCGGTGTCCATAGCCGTGGTCATCAATACCGAAGGACGCCTCGAGCACTACGGTGAGGCGTCGGCCATCGCCATGGCGCTCAAGAAGAAGGCCAAGGAAAACCCCAAGAGCTCCTATGTCGTCGACAAACGAAACGAATGAGCGCGACCTCGGCGAATACGGAAAGCGCTTTCTTGCATACCTGAGCACCGAAAAGGGGTACTCGCCCGCCACGCTCCGTTCCTATGGAACCGATCTGGAGCAGTTTTACAATTTCCTTAAGAGCCGAGGCCTTGACCTCGATCAGCCGGAACACATCGCCAGAGACGATGTGCGTGGATTCATGGCCAATCTGCATCGGCAAAGGGTCACTAAAACCACCGTGGCGCGAAAACTTTCGAGTATTCGCGCTTTCTTTCGCTTTCTGGCGAGGAAGCGTATCAGCGGGCACGATCCGACTGCCGGGGTGCGCAACCCCAAGCAGGACAAGGTCCATCCGAGAGGGCTGAATGTGGATCAGGCCATCGGCATGATGGAAGCCGCAGTGACGCCCGATCCTGAGGGCCTTCGCGATCTGGCCCTTGCGGAATTGCTGTACGGCTCGGGGCTGCGGATATCCGAGGCCGTCGGACTGGATGTTTTCGATGTGGATACCGGCGTGGTGCGCGTCATGGGGAAGGGGGGCAAGGAACGCATGGTGCCGCTCACGAACAAGGCGGGCGAGCGTGTGCGGCGGTGGCTTGAGCAGCGACAGGCGTTCAAGCCCGTTTCCGGGGAGCGCGCCCTGTTCATCGGCAAGCGCGGCAGCCGGCTCAACAGGCGCGAGGCCAACCGTATTCTCAACCGGCTAGCGGACACGGCGGGTATTCCTCGTGAGGTGCATGCGCACATGCTGCGCCACAGCTTCGCCACCCACATGCTGGAGGCCGGGGCAGACCTGCGCAGTGTGCAGGAACTGCTGGGCCACGCACGGCTGTCCACCACACAGCGTTACACGCATCTTGATCTGCAACAGCTTATGAAGGTTTATGACAAAGCCCATCCCCGCAGCAAAGAGGGGAAAAAGAAGTCCTGATCCATTTCAATTCGAAATGATTCCGAATTTACAAGGCAATAAAAAAGGGAGGCGAGAGCCTCCCTTTTCTGTTTCGTGAATGGCTGTGCGGGCTACATTTCGAGCCGCACCTTTTCCGGGCTGAGCTTGTTTTCGAGGTGCTTGGCGTAACGGCTCATGGCGAAGCAGCAAAGGAAGTACAGCACCGCGATGGTGGTGTAGATCTCGAAGGGGTACAGCATCAGCCGGTTGTTGATGGAGTAGGCGGCTGTAGTCAGTTCGGTCACGCCGATGATGTAAGCCAGCGAGGTGTCCTTGAAGGCGGCGATGAACATGCCGACGATGGCCGGGAGCATCTGCTTCAGGGCCTGCGGCAGAACCACCTTGCGCATGGTCTGGAAGTAGCTGAGTCCTGTGGACTGGGCCGCCTCGACCTGCCCGGGCGGGATGTTCTCGATGCCGCCGCGGACGATCTCCGCGATGTAGGCGCCGAAGAAAACGGTCATGGCCCATGTCGCGCTCCAGAACACGCCGATCTGCGATTTGATGATGATCGGCAGGAAGAAGTAGACCCAGAAGATGACGATGATCAGCGGGTTGCCGCGAATCAGTTCGATGTAGGCGGTACAGGGAACGCGGATGGCGTTGTTCTTGGAGGTGCGACCCATGCCCACGAACAGTCCTATGACGAAGCTGACCGATATGGAGAACACGGCCATGAAGATGGACATGGACAGGCCGCCGAGGCCCCAGAGAGGCTCGGTGCTGCCGCCGTTGGGGAAGCGCCAGATGAGCAGGGCTCGCAGGTTGTCCCAGATAATCTGGAAGTTGAAGGAGGCGATGCCCTTGATGGTCTGATAGATCAGCAGCAGAAGCGCGACCACGAAGATGGTCTTGGCGCCGTTGATAAGGGCCATGCGGGCCAGCCCGCGCATACGGAAGAAGAACTCCTGTCGCGGGGTAAGGTGCTTTGCTCCCTGTTTCTTTCTGGTCAGGCGCCGGATGGGGCGGGCGAACAGCTCCCAGACGAATTCAAATGGAAGGAAGAAGGCGTCCGCCACTTTTCTGGTGAAGGTTTTCTTCCCGGCAGGCATCAGCTTGAGCTTGGTGTTCACGAGGTTCAGCAGCCCCGCGATGACGAGTGAGAGCGAAAGGTAGATCGCCGTGGCGGCGGCCGTTGCCTCAAAGCCCGCGTAGGTCAGCGATTCGACTTCCTGCATGGACCAGCAGACTTCGGCGACGCCGAGCGTCATGGCCAGCGAGGAGTTCTTCATGTTGTTGAGGAACTCGGAGCCGAGCGGCGGGATAATTTCACGAAATGCCAGCGGAAGAATGATCTTGCGAAGGGTCTGGGCGTAGCTCATGCCCGAAGAGTAGGATGCTTCGAGCAGTCCCTTGGGGATGGACTGCATGCCCGCGCGGATGATCTCGGCCATGAATGCGGACGTGAAGATGCCAAGGCCGATGGTCGCGGCCCAAAATTCGAAATTGTACTCGAAAAGTTTGTAGCGGATTTCCTGCGGAAACGCGTTGGGCAGGGCGAAGTTCCAGAAAAACAGCTGGACCAGCAGCGGCGTGTTGCGGAAAAATTCGACGTAGGCCGAGGCGAATGCGTACACCGGCTTGAATTTGGAAAGCCGTGCCAGTCCGAAAAGGGTCCCCAGCCCGAGGGCTATCGCCGCCGAATAGATGGAGATGGAAATCGTCAGCTGAAGGCCGTCGAGCATGAGCAGGCCCATATGGCCGTACTGCGTCTCGTTGACGAAGACTCCCCAGTTGAAGTCATAGTCGAAGTGAAAGACGAAGCCGAAATAATAGACGGCCAGTCCCAGGATGAACAGCAGGGTCGTATTCTGGACCCATGTCTTTTCGAATAGTCTATTAAGCATGTGCTCTTCTTGGAAAACGGGTCCCGGGGCGTCCGCCCCGGGACCCGATCGTTACGATGCGGGTTGCCTGCGGCTTACGGCCACATTTCGATCTTGGAAGTCATGGGGAACGGCGTGTCGGAATCCGGACCGAACCACTTGTTGTAGATCTTCATGTAGGTGCCGTCGGCCCAGATGTCCTGGATGGTGAAGTTCACCAGGTCGCGCCATGCGGAATCGTCTTCCGGCAGGCCGACGCCGTAGGGCTCGTCGGAGATGAATTCACCGACCAGCTCGAACTTGCCGGGCATCTTGGAAGCCAGCGCGATGAGCAGGGTGGAGTCGGTGGAGATGGCCTGAACGCGGCCGGAGCGAAGCGCTTCGAACATTTCGACTTCGTTCTGGTAGCCGATGACCTTGGGGCTGTTGTCGCCCATGGAGCGCAGGTACTTCTTCACGTTGACGATGGAAGTGGTGCCCTGCATGGAGCCGATTTTCTTGCCGACCAGATCTTCGGGCTTGTCGATCATGCCCTTGGGCGCGAGGAACTTCTGACCGTCGAAGAAGTAGGTGATGGAGAAGTCGATCTTCTCGTCACGCACGCGCTTGTGGGTCATGTTGGAAAGGACCATGTCCACCTTGGGCGGGTTGGTCTGCACAAAGGAGATGCGGGTCTTGTTGTTGACCACGACCGGCTCGAGCTTTGCGCCGATGCGCTTGGCGATTTCCTTCGCCATGTCCATGTCGAAACCGACCCACTCGTTCTGGGCGTTGATGAAGCCGAACGGTTTGCCCTTGTTGGAAATACCGGCGCGAACGACCTTTTCGCCCATGACGCGGTCGTAGGTGGGACCGGCAAAGACCATGCTGGCCGCGACCAGCAGCATGGCGGCGGACAGCGCCATGATCTTGAGAACTCGCATAACCTCTCCTTCGGTTGTGGTTGAGTTGTCA
This sequence comes from Pseudodesulfovibrio halophilus DSM 5663, assembly GCF_059568665.1. Classification (NCBI taxonomy): domain Bacteria; kingdom Pseudomonadati; phylum Thermodesulfobacteriota; class Desulfovibrionia; order Desulfovibrionales; family Desulfovibrionaceae; genus Pseudodesulfovibrio; species Pseudodesulfovibrio halophilus. The sequence goes on from NZ_JCANTV010000010.1 coordinate 154,902, forward strand.
CCAAAGACTCTGCGGGCCCGGCCCGCAGGGTCCTGTTTGCTAATGGCTGAGAATCTTGCTGAGGAAGTCCTTGGTCCGCTCGTGCTGCGGATTGTGGAAGAATTCCTCAGGCGTGTTCTGCTCCACCATCGCCCCCTCGTCCATGAAGATGACCCTGTCGGCCACTTCGCGGGCAAAGCCCATTTCGTGCGTGACGCAGACCATGGTCATGCCTTCGCGAGCCAGCGACTTCATGACGTCGAGCACTTCGTTGATCATCTCGGGGTCGAGAGCGGAAGTGGGTTCGTCGAAAAGCATGATCTTGGGTTGCATGGCAAGGCCGCGCGCAATGGCGACACGCTGCTGCTGGCCTCCGGAGAGCTGGGTCGGGTACGCCCCGGCCTTGTCCGGAATGTTGACCTTTTTGAGCAGCTGCATGCCGATCTCGCTGGCTTCGCCGCGCGACATGCCCCGCACGAGCGTCGGGGCGAGGACGATGTTTTCCAGCACGGTCATGTGCGGGTAGAGGTTGAAGGACTGAAAGACGAAGCCCACTTCGGCCCGCAGGGTGGTCATGTTGGTGCGCGCATCGCCCACGTTCATGCCATCCACGACGATGTCGCCCTGCTGAATGGGCTCGAGTCGGTTGATGCAGCGGATGAGCGTGCTCTTTCCCGAGCCGCTGGGACCGCAGATGACAACCACCTCGCCTTTCTCAATGTCGAGATTGATGTTTTGGAGAACGTGGAGGTCTCCAAACCATTTGTTGACGTTTTTGAAAGAAATCACGTTTTTTCCTCGTTTCGATCCATTCACGAAAGACAAGGTGGGACTAGCAGAAAAGAGCGAGGCGGGCAAATTTTTTTTAAATGTTGTCAGGGGGGTATGCGTTATTGGCGCTAGGTGAAACGGTCAAAATTATAACGGAGTCATTGCGTGTTTCGCAGGTTGAAATGTATATTGTTCCGAAAAACGAAAATTAGCATTCTGTCATGGAGAGCGCGAGGCCGCCCTCGGAAGTTTCCTTGTACTTGTGCGACATGTCGAATCCGGTTTCCTTCATGGCCCGGACCACCTTGTCCAGATCGACCATGTGGTAGGCGGCCTCCACGGTGGTGGCTATGAGGTAGGCGTTGTACGCTTTCACCGCGCCCATGGCGTTGCGTTCAATGCAGGGAATCTGCACGAAGCCGCCAACAGGATCGCAGGTCAGCCCGAGATGGTGCTCCAGAGCTATTTCTGCTGCGTTTTCGGTTATCTGAAAGCGGTATCCCCGCGCATAGGCCAGCAGGGCGGCGGCCATGGCGGAGGCCGTCCCCACCTCGCCCTGGCATCCCACCTCCGCGCCGGAAATGCTTGCGTTGTGCTTGACCAGAAAACCGATGGCGCATGCGGCGAGCAGTCCCTGTCTTACCTCGTCAGTCAGTGCGCCGAGATGGCGCTTGAGGACGAACAGTATGGCCGGGATGACGCCGGCCGCTCCGGCCGTTGGCGCAGTGACGATGCAGTGTCCGGCGGCATTTTCCTCGGAGGCCGCCAGTGCGTATGCGTTGAGCGCTTTGACGAAGCCCGACCCTTGAAAATGGTCGTTTCGCGCATGTTGGTACATGGTAGGCGCCTTGCGGTAGAGCCCGATGGAGCCGGGGAGTTTGCCGCAGGTGGTGATCCCTTTCTCTACGGCATGCTCCATGACCTCGATGAGCGTGTCGAGCTTAGTGAATATTTCCGTCTCAGTCAGCCCGGTGACCGCCTTTTCGTTTTCGAGGATCAGCTGGTGCAGGCGGATGTCGTTTCGGGTCAAGTGCTCCTTGAGCGTTGCCATGCTTGAATACGGATACCGCGGTTCCCCGCGTTCGGGCTCTTCGTACCCCAGCCAGCGCAGAAACCCTCCGCCGATCGAATAGTATTCTCGCTCCAGAAGGGAATTTCCATTTTTGTCCAGAAGTCTGAAGATCATGGTGTTGCTGTGCGGATAATCGTGTTCCACCGCGTCCATGATGATATCGGAGACTGCAAAATTAATGAAATTGCCTGTAAAATCAAGTTCATGCTGCTCGGATGGGGAACGGTCGAGATTGTCGAGAACCTCGGGAGGGCAGTGCTCGGGGCTGTGTCCGAGCAGTCCGGAAATGATGGCCTTGCGCGTGCCGTGTCCTTCCCCCGTGGCGCTCAGTGAGCCGAAGAGGCGTACTTCCAGCCTTTCGGCGCGGGTTTTTTCCGCATCCGGCAGGGCACGGGCCAGCGTCATAAAGTCTGCCCCCGCCTTCATGGGGCCTATGGTGTGGGAGCTGGAGGGCCCCGGGCCTATCTTGAACAGTTCGAAAATGGAAGTGTTGATGGGCTGCATAGGGTCTCCATGACACAAAAATCAGCGTGTTGGAATCAGGGATTGTCCCCGTAGAAGTGTGGCAGGGCGTGCCCCCACTTGCGGAATATGGCCGACAATCTGCCGCGTCTTCGCAGGGTGGCCATTGCTTTCTCGTAAAGAGAGCGAACTCGCTTTGCCCGTTCGGAAGTGGAGAAAAGGGGATAATAGGCGCGGTGTCCCACGGGGCGTATTTCGAAACTGTCCATGTCGAACGGCGTCTTGGTTCTCTCGATGGACTGACGCATCAGCAGAATGTCGTCGATGTAGAAATCGGCTCGTCCGAGTACGACCATGCCGAGGCAGGCTTCACCGGTCAGCAGTTCAGTGTAGCGTATGCCCGGGGGGAAGTTTGCCGGCTTGTAGTAACCGTAGCGCCAGACAAGCTGGCGTCCCACAAGGCTTCTGGCGCCCTTCCATTGTTTTACAGTGTTTTTGCGGTAAAAGGCGTGGAACTTGTTTTCGTAGAGCGGGTAGGTGGAAGGCTTGAGGCCGCGGATTTCGGTGTCGTTGGCGAGCATGAAGTCCGCTTCACCCTGACGGACGAGCTCGTAGGCGCGCTCGCTCGGGGCGTATATGTGTTCAACGCGGATGTCATACAGCCCGAACGCTTCCTTGAGGATTTCGTGGTACAGCCCGACGCCGTCCTTTCGCGTGAATCCTTCCCAGGCCGGCCCCGCGCCGATCACCGTACGGATCGGTTCCGAGGCCAGAGCGGGCGCGCACAGAAGAATCTGGCAAAGCAGAATGAGTGCCGCAGAGCAAGAATGTCTGACATGAGGCCGGTGCACCGATGTGCTCCCTCCTGCTGTTAGCAACGTGACAATTCAATGGGGAGCGATGTCCCTACGACTCATCGCCCTGATCGTCATAAGCCGAGAAATGATGAAATGTAATGGGAAATACCGGTCTGTGCAAGAGGATGCACGCAAATCCTCACACAGTCCTGTGCAGTCGGACTTTCTGCAGATAATCGCTATTCATTGCTGCATTTTGCAGGAGGTTCCCTGAAGTGTTCGGAGAACGGTGTGGGATTGTCCCGGCGAGACGGCGGGTGAATGGACTAGCCGTGATTGCAGGGGGACAGGCAGTTGAAATGGTATCCGTTTTTTCCGGTGTCCTTGACCTGATACATGGCCTTGTCGGCTTTCTCGAGCAGGTCCTGCGCGCTGTCGGAGTTGTTCGGGTAACAGCTGATGCCAACGCTGGCTCCGATGCGCACCTCCCTTCCCTCCACCACGTAGGGAGCGCCGATGCTTTTGACTACTTCCTTTGCCAACTCTTCCGCCCAGTCGCGCCCCTGACAGTTGCCTGCGAGCAGGATGAATTCGTCCCCTCCCATGCGATAGGCGGTGCCGTTGTCGCCGACGCAGGAGATCAGTCGCTCGGCCACACGGGCCAGAAGGGTGTCGCCGGCCTTGTGTCCGAGGGTGTCGTTTACATCCTTGAAGCCGTCAAGGTCGATGAAGTAGACGAGAACACACCCGTCCTTGTCGCGGGCGCGGTCCACAACCATGGGCAGATCCCGCTCCAGCGCGAGTCGGTTGCGAACGCCGGTAAGGCCGTCGCGGAATGCCAGCACTTCCATGTTGGCGGCGTCGCCGACTTCATTGGCCACGCAGAAATAGGCGTTATGGTCCGGAGAATAGATCGCCTGCCAGTTCAGCAGCCGATGCGCGCCGGTGCGGTCGAGAAAACGGAACGAAAAGGAGGTGGAGCCGATGTCCGAGGTGATGAGCCGCTGCATGGCGCCGAGAGCTTTCTCACGGTCTTCGAAGTGGATGTATTCGATAAGGTAGGATTCCCTCAGGGATTCGGTTTCATGCCCGGTGACGCGCTCCCACGAGGGGTTGACGTCTTCGAACTGCCCGTCGAGGTTGATTACGGCAGCCAGTCCCTGCGACAGAGCCAGCCATGCGTACCGCTCGACCTGAAACAGGCGCTCGAGCATGAAAGGATCGCCGCATTCGTGTAAATACCTCTCGAAATCCATGATGTCAGGGCTATACAACAGCCATAGGCTTTTTCCAAGAGCGAAAGCTCAATGGCATGCTTCATTATAGAGAAAATCACGATCACGGGTCGTGAGCCGTTGCTAATGACGGAAGGCGAGGAGAAAAAATATTTCATCAACATTCTGTGGAAAATGATTGCAGACCGGTCGTTATGCCGTCTTCCGGTACTGGTCAGAACCCCGGTGCCCATGAGTATGTGGTGAGTCCCGCAGGATACTCGTTTTGTGGAAATGGCTGTTTGAACTTCGTGGTGAGAAGGGGGTGTGGGCAAAGCCCGAAGGGAGCCGGTTCAGTGGATGATGCGGCGAGCCCCGACATAGTGTTCGCTCCAGAAGGGATTGTCCAGCCTGGACTCCATGACCCGTTTTCCCGATTTGGGGGCGTGAATGAAGGTGCCTCTGTCGGTGACAAGGCCGACATGCATGCTTTTGCCGGTCACGACCTTGAAAAACACCATGTCGGCAGGGCGGATGTCGTGTCGCTCCACAAAAGTGCCTGCCGAATACTGCTTCCAAGACACTCTCGGGATGCGGAAGCCGTTTCGCCGGAAGGTCCACCACATGAGCCCAGAACAGTCGTAGCCCGCAGAGGGCGATTCTCCGCCCCATCTATAGGGTTTGCCGAGCTGGGTCTGCGCGGTGCTGATGATGGCCTGCGTTTCCGGGGTGGTGCGGGTCGATGCGCGCAGGGGCGGGGCCGGGCCGCCGAAGTCGGGCACGTAGGGGTCCACATGGGAGCACCCCGCCGCGAAGAGCACGAAAGCCGCGCAGAGGCAGAAAGGAGCAACGACGGCCTTCATGAAAGAATCTCCGCGGCGATCAGCGCTTGACCCTCAGGTAGGACTTCACGCCCTTGAGGCCCTTGACGTCGCGAACGTGGGCCAGCGCAGCGCTGCGTTCCGCTTCCGAGCCGACGATTCCTAGTACCACGGCGCGGCATTGAACCATGTAGATGTCCACGTTGGTGGACCAGATGTCCTCGTCCTGAATGAGTCTTTGCTTGATGCTCGCCATCAGCTCCAGCTCTTCTGCGGTGCCGCAGTCTGGGAGGTCCTTCTTGGGCAGCAGGTAGGATGTGACGGAGCGCACACCTTCCACACCTCGGGCGAGACGGACGGCCTTGTCGGCCTGTGCTTTGGAGCTGTACTCGCCGATGAGGTAGAGGTCGCCTTCATAGCTGGCGACGTCGTAATCCATGTATTTGATCTGGTCGTCGTCGAGAAACGCCTGCTTCACCTGAAAGGTGACTTTTTCATCGGCGTAAATCGTCTTCATGTTCCGTTCGTCCACGGCCGCTTTGTAAGGGGCCGCGCAACCGGAGACGATCGTCACGAGGCAGATCAGCATCAGAAGGCGCACGGCGTCAAACTGAGTCTTTTTCATGATGTGTCCTTTTGCTTTAGGGCTCACCATAGCCCGCAACAGCGCGTTTGCGCAAGGCGTCGAGCAGATCGTGTGCGGCCTTCAGCGCTTCGGGCGCGGGCTGGTGACTGTCCTGCCAGTCCGGAGGACATGAAAGATGGATCGGTCCGTGCCCCAGATCCGGGAGAACAAGGCCGAAGCAGTGCAGCAGGAGCGGAGGGCGGGAGCCGGGGAGGCCGTATTTCGGGTCGCCGAAGAGAGGAAACCCTCGGGACGCGAGCTGAACGCGCACCTGATGGGTCCTTCCGGTCAGCAGGCGCACGGCGAGAAGGCTTTCCTTTTCATCGGAATCGATGAGCGTTACTTCCGAGCGGGCCTGTTTGCCTGTCCCGGCGTGCACTTTTTCACTGCCGGGAGCTCCGGACTTTTCCATCCTGTCTTCGAGCATGACGGCTCCGGCATCCGGCCAGCGGCCCGCGACCCTTGCAAGGTAGAGTTTGACCACGCCGGAGCCGGCAAACGCGTCGTTGAGTTGCCGCAGGGCATTGTAAGTGCGCGCGGCAACCAGAAGTCCGGAAGTGTCACGGTCCAGTCGATGGGCGAGCGTGGGGCCGAAGGAGTCGTCGGGATACGCAGCCTTGAGGCGCGCGGCGGCAGAGTCGGTTATGCCGTTACCCCCATGGGCGGCCAGTCCGGAGGGTTTGTTGATGGCGATGATTTCCGTATCCTCGTGCATCACGTCGACCTCGGAAGCTGCCTCGGGCGCCGGGGCGCTGTCGTCCCGATAGGGCGGGATGCGGACGAGCTGTCCGGCCCTGAGGCGGTCGAAGGGCTTTTTTCGGCCCTTGTCCACCCGGACTTCTCCCTTGCGTATCCACTTCATGACGGCGGCTTTGGGCACATCGCGTCCGACGCGGCGTTGCAGAAACTGCAGCAGCTTCTGACCGGCTTCCGCTTCGCTGACGGTGACGTTCTGCACTCCGGGCACGGCGCGCTCCTACATCAGGCCCGGCAGCCAGGTGACCAGCCACGGGCAGAGCATCAGCAGGGCGACGCAGAGCAGGAAGGCAGGCAGGAAGCAGGTGACGCCCTTGAATACGTGCCCCATGGGAATGTCCGGTGCCATGGATGCGACGATGAAGGTGTTGACTCCCACCGGCGGGGTGACCGCGCCGAGGGTCGTCACGATTGTGATGAGCACGCCGAACCAGAGCGGATCGTATCCCATGGCCGTCACGACCGGAAAGAAGATGGGGATGGTCACCAGAAGCATGGCGAGCGCATCCATGACCATGCCGCCGATCACGTAAATGACGCAGATCATCAGGATGATGACGGTGGCGGGGATGTCAAGACTCGTGACCCAGCCCGCGGCCTCGAAGGGCAGGCGCGTCACGGCCAGAAAGCGTCCGAAGATGACGGCCCCGGCCACAATGACCATGATCATGCTGGACACGCGCAGGGTGTCCATGACCGAGCGGATGAAGTCTCCGAAGGAGAGCGTGCGGGTGGCGAGGCTGATGATCAGCGCCAGCATGGCTCCTGCCGCTCCTGCTTCCGTCGGCGTGAACAGGCCCATGAACAGGCCCCCCATGACGAGACAGAACAGAACGATCATTTCCGCCGAGCCGGGCAGGGACCGAAAGCGATCCCGCCAGGAGGTCCGTTCGCCTGCGGGACCCCAGTCGGGGTTGCGGCGGCAGAGGACGGTGACGGTGACCATGAAGAGCGTAGTGAGCAGCAGTCCCGGCAGGATGCTGCCGACGAACAGCGCGGCGATGGACTGGCTGGTCTGCAGTCCGATGATGATCAGCACCACAGAGGGCGGGATGACCACGCCGAGGGTCGCGCCCGCCGCCACCGACCCGGTGGAAAGCTCCGGGCTGTAGTTGAAGCGCTTCATCTGCGGCAGGGCCACGGTGCTCATGGTAGCGGCCGTGGCGGAGTTGGAGCCGCAGATCGCTGCGAAACCGCCGCAGGCCAGAACCGTGGCCATGGCGATGCCGCCCCGAATATGTCCCATCCATGCGTAGGCCGCCTTGTAGAGCCGTTCGTTCACGCCGGAGTAGAAGCATATCTGCCCCATGAGAATGAACAGCGGGATGACGGTCAGGCCGTATGAGGAAAAGACGTTCCATACTTCCGTCCCCAGCATGCCTGACGCGGCCTGCGGACCGAGGACTGCCATGAAGCCGAGGTATCCGGTGATGCCCATGGCGAAGCCGACCGGGATGCGCAGCGCGAAGATTGAAGCCAGCAGAATGGCGATGCCGAGAAGCCCAATGGTTGCCGGTTCCATGCTAGTGCTCCACTCTGCCGGTGACGGTGTTGAGAAAATCGGTCAGGAGAACGAATGCCATGGCGAGACATCCGGCGGCCGCGGCGAACACAAAGGGATGGTAGGCGATCCTGAGAGTCTCGGACAGCTCGCCCGTGGTCACGAGAAAGCCGGCCCAGTCGGCGGTTTCCAGCCCCGCGAGCAGGAAGAATCCGCAAGACACGGCTTCCGTCGCGGCAGACAGGATGCGCCGGACTACTTTGGGGTAGTGCTTCATGAGCAGGCCCACGGCGATGTGCGCCTTGCTTCTCTGAGCGTATGCCAGCGACAGGCCCGTGCCCACCGCTCCCATGAAGCCCATCATTTCAAAGGTTCCCTTTAGCGGCATGTCGAATGCGCGAAGGGTCATGTTGGCGCAGGCGAGTCCCATCATGCCTATGAGGAACAGGCCCGCGAGCCGTGCCAGCCAGATGCTCAGCGTATCGCTCAGGCGGTCGAGAATATCCATAATGAGTGAGGTGATGAAACGGCGCGCTTCCGTGCGGAAGCGCGCCGCAGTGCTCGTGTTATTCCGGGAACCGCTCTTCGTATTTGCCCTTGAAGGCCATGAGGTCCCTCAGGATGGCGTCCGCATCAAGGCCGGCCTTTTCAGCCTCGACCTTCCAGTCCTCGACGATTCCCTCGCCGATTTCCGCTATGCGAGCACGGTCTTCCTTGGCGAGCGTGTAGATCTCGATCTGATGGTTCTTTTTGGACCACTCGAGCGCTTCGTCGATGTGCGCGTCCATGTAATCGCCGGTCCACTCCGCCTGTTCGCGGCCGAGTTCGTCGATGACTTTCTTGACGTCGTCAGGCAGCGAGTTCCAGCGGTCTTCGTTCATGACCACGGCGAAGGGATAGACGGGCAGGTTGGTGATGGTCTCGTAGCGGCAGAGTTCCGCGAAGTTGAAGTCCTTGAGGACTTCAAGGGATGAGACGAGCCCTTTGACCACACCCTTCTGGAGGGCTTCCGGGGTCTGGGACATGGGCATCCCCACGGGCTTGGCGCCCATGAGTTCCAGCATCTTAAGCAGTGCGCCGCTGGCGCGCAGCTCCATGCCCTGAAGGTCTTCAAGGCTGCGGACAGGCTCTTTGCTCATGATATTGGACGGAGCGGATGTGAAGGTGGTGACCACCTTGACGTTCTTCATCTCGTCCGGCCGCAGCTTGTTGTAGAGATCCCAGAGGGTCAGGCTCGCGGTGGTAGCGTTGGTGAAGCCCACCGGGAGGTTGACCGAAAGCAGCGCGGGAAACACGCCCGGATAGTAGGGCAGGCTCAGGCAGCCGATGTCGGCCTGACCTTCGAGCACGCCCCGGTACATGTTCTTGGCGGAAAGCAGGGTCCCGCCGGGGTAGGTTTCCACCTTGACCCGGCCGTCCGTGCGCTTTTCGACCTCGTCGGCCCAGCGTTCCATCTGGATGCAGGGGAAGGTGGATGCGGGCGGGAAGTTTGCATAGCTGATCGTGATGACTTCCTGCGCCGTTTCGTCGGGCGTGCTGCCTGACGTGTCCCCGGCTCCCTGGTCCGAACAGGCGGCAAGTGCCAGCGCCGCGAACGCCAGCAGGACCGCAAGGTAACGTTTGAACATGATCCTCTCCTTCCGGAATATGTTGTGGTCTTGGCTACTTGTTCAGCTCGTAAGCGATCACGATCGATTTGCGGTCGCTGAAGTCCAGTGCGCCGGTCTGCTTGTTGAGCAGCACGCAGAGTTCCTTCTTCCCGTCGTTGTCGATGTCCTGATGCCCGAGGTCGGTGACGGTACCCTTGATGCGCCGGGTCTTCCAGGCGAGGTTCAGGCCGACGCCGTCCCAGAACAGGGCGTGTATCTCACCCTGCGAGTAGGTGTTGAAGCGGTCGAATACCTGACCGGCCATGGTGATGTCCTTGTTGACCAGCATTTCGTACTTCTTCGGATTGGAGATGGCGGCCGGCACCATGCGGAACGGAATGACGAGAAGGTCCTTGATCTGGTTGTCATCGGACAGGCCGCCCATTCCGTAAATCGTATCGGACACTTCGATGCCCACTACCGAGGAGTTGTAGGTCTCCTCGCTCTTGTACTGCTGCTCCGTATCGGGCGTGAAGACGCGCATGCGCTGCATCTCGTCGATAACCATGATCTTGTAGGAGCCTTCGTCGGGCAGGTAGTTCATGTTGAATATGTTCGCGTACTTGGGGCGGGGCAGGGTGCCGGAAAGCACAACGTCGCTGCCGTTGAAGTACGCTTCGTATATGCGTTTCGGGAAAGGCCCCTTCCTGCCCTGTTTCTGCGCAACCAGCGAGGGCTGGAACGTCGGGGGCAGGTTCATGGTGGCCAGATAGTAGCGGATGTCGTCCTTGAGCACCGTGAACTTGGAGTTCTTGAACGAGTATATGGTGGAGCGCGGGCGCTCGTGGCTTCTCGCTGAGACGATCAGCTCGGAGGAGCCGTCCCGGTCCAGATCGATGATGGAAAGCCGCAGCGGGTTGTTCTTGTTGGAACGGATCTCCGCCTTGTCCAGCGGTTCGAGCTTGCCCTGGCGGTAGCGGTAGGCATGCAGGTTGTGTTCGCTCAGGATGAAGACCTCATTGCTGCCGTCGCCGTCTCCGTCACCCACGACCATGCCGTATGAGGGGAACCGCAGGGTCTGGCTGCGCCAGCGTCCGGGCGTCTGCGCACCGCCTTCATAGCGAAAGTTCGGGTTCAGCGACATGACTTCGGGCTGAGTCACTCCCTGACTGGAAGCGGCGATGATGCTCTGGTTCTCCGGAGCCTCGCGCTTGGTGTTCTCGCGAGAAAGCTGAGCTATGGCTTCTTTCTGCTGTCCCATGCCGGGCCGCTGGTAGACCTCGCCCTGAATGCTCTCCGCGGACCGCTCGAGCCAGACCGGGATCTCGTTGATGTCGACCTTGGTCTGGTTCTTCCACTGGTTGCCGTTTTTGGCTACTGCCTGAATGAAGACGTCGGATTTGGAACCCTCCTGATCGATGGAGCACCAGATGACGGCGTCGGTGCCGAGCCGATCCGCGATGCGCAGCGCTTGCGCCTCGCCCTTCGGGATATCGACGCCCGAAGCGTTGACGTCCGCGGGGACATACTGCCCCGGCCAGGTGGCCTTTTTCTTCAGCTGCAGTTCAATGCCCTTGATCAGGTATTCATAGCTTTTGGGGCCCTGGTACTTGACAGGCAGCACTACGAAAGTCTTGGGAGACTGGGCCATGGCCGTAGCGGCGCCGAGAACGAAGGCCGACATGAGCACGGCCGTAACGAACTTTTTGAACATGCGTATCCTCCGGGGTCCGGACGGACCCGATTCATTCAGATTTCCTCCGCGTCTGCGGGATGGTTTATATAACAGGTAATGAAGCGCTATGCAAAGGAGCTCTTGGTTGCCAACATGATCGGATACGGGTATCCGAACCCGCGAGTCAAGGTGTTTTGCAGGAGGTTTCATGGCAGACGAGGCAAGGTCTTTCAGACTGACCGGAGCGGCGAGCGAGTGGCCGTTGATCGAAGCATTGCTCCGCGCCGAAGGGTTCGAGTTCGAAACGGAGCCGTTCTTCGACGGTGCGAAGCGACTTCTGGACGAGCCGTTCCCTCTCGGGCGCTCTCTGGCCGCAAGGTTCGGGCGTATCTATATACAGGACCGCTCGTCCATGCTGCCCCCGCTGGCGCTCTCGCCCCGATGTGGACAACGCGTGCTGGACATGTGCGCGGCACCCGGCAGCAAGACGGGGTTGCTGGCTTCTCTTGTTGGCCCGCAGGGGGCCGTCCTCGCCTGCGAGCCGGGTGAGCGCATGGGAACCCTGCGCGCCAACCTGCGGAAAACCGGATGCGTCAACGCGGGAACCGTGCGGTCCCTCGCGCAGGACCTTCCGCTTGAACCGGAAACATGGAGTCACATTCAGCTGGATCCGCCATGCAGCGGATGGGGGACGGAGAGTCGCAACCCCGGGGTGCGCGACCAATGGACGCCTGAGCGACTGGCTCCTCTCAAAGCCCTTCAGCGCAGGTTGCTGGCGAAGGCGGCTGACCTTCTCGCTCCGGGCGGGCGGCTGGTCTACTCTACCTGCACCACCAACCCCGAAGAAAACGAGTCCCAGGTAGTATATGCCGCTGATGAACTTGGGCTTGAGCCTGAGACGTTGAGCCAGCCCGAAGGCTTCGTGTTTGCGGAGCCACGTGAGGGATTGAGCGGTGTTCTCTGCGTTGCGGAGGAGTCCATAGGACAGGGCTTTTTCGTAGCCTCCTTGCGCAAGCCGGGTGGGATGACGGAGCCGGAAGACGTCCGACCCGAGAAGGTTAAGGCGGAACTGCGACTGGATGGAATCTCCGGCGGAGCTGTCCTTGATTATTCGAATCTGCCTGCCGGGGCGTCCGTGGAGCATGATGGCCGGGTTTTCTGGGTGCCGACGAAGCTGGGCGGTCTGCTTCCGCAGGATGTGAAGTGGCAGGGCTGTCGCCTCGGTCGCATCGGCGGAAAAGGTGATCGCAAGAAATTCAAGCCGGATGCCGGGCTGTGGGCCGCGCTGTCGCTGTCGCCTTCGACGCATGCGGTTGACGCCGACATTGAAGACCTGACTCGTCTCTTGAGCGGTCAGGGTTTGCCCGCGGGAAAGGGTGCCGGGTCCTGCGGCCTGTATTGGGAGGGGCTGCGTCTTGGCTGGCTCTCTCGAAAGGGCAACCGACTGCTTTGGCAGGAGAAGTGATTTGCGCCGCCGAATGAGGAAAAAACAGTTTCGGTGAACTTTTTTTGAAAATATTGGTTGACAAGAAACGCGAGTTGGGACATACCTCTTTCCGCGCTGAGGCAAACACCTCAACGCCGGACCGAACGGTGCTTAACCTGTTCGATCTTTGAAAAGCGGAGCCGTAGTTAAGCTGGTTATAACGCCGGCCTGTCACGCCGGAGGCCGAGGGTTCGAGTCCCTTCGGCTCCGCCATTAAAATCAAAGGCTTAGGAGATTCTCCTAAGCCTTTTTTCTTTGCTGGTGGGCCCTTCGGTGGGCCCTGATATCTGGCCGGGGTCAAGGCTTGCCTTCATGCCGCCCTGCAATATCTCAAGGTGGGGGCGGATCGGCTCCATTCCCCGCACATAGCGTTCCGTTGTCGCAAGCTTCTTGTGTCTGAGGATTTGCTGAATAGCGATCATGGGAACATTGTTGTTCGCCAGAATCGACGCCGTAAGATGCCGTATCGCATGGCAGCCAAACGGCGTTACCCCAGCCTTGCGGCAGAGCTCCTGCGGAAAGCCCCGATTCTCGGTATAGGGCTTGTGCTGAAAACGGCCCGATGGCTGTACGAACACCCATTCGTTTACCGCCTGCTGTCTGTGTTCCAGAAGCGTCCGGTATAGTTCATCCGTCATGGGTAGCCACTCATATTCCATGGAGCCGTCCTGACGCTTTCGTGTGCCAAGCCGTAGCCTTCTTCCGCCGAAATCAACGTCGTTCCATTGGAGCCGATAGAGCTCTCCACGCCTTGCCGCTGTATGCAGGAAGGTCAGGAGCAGGACACGGTTTTGCCCTTCTGCCTGAGCATAGACTTTCCAGAAGTCTTTTTCAGGCGGGATGTAACGGTTCTGACGTTGTTCCGGGAATCGCGGAACAGCTAGAAACGGATTCGAAGTCGGAAACCCTTCAAGGAACTTGATGCCGTAGTTCCATGCTGCTGCAAGGTTCTTGCGCTCCTTGTTGGTGGAATATCCGCTTTTCTCCTGAAACAGGGCTTGAAGGTAGTCCAGAGCGTCCTTCTTGCTGAAGTCCTGAGCCGCCTTGTGCGGATCAATGCTCTTGAAGAACCGTTTGAATGCCGTTCGTTTCTCGCTGTATGTCTTGGGTGCGAATTTGACCGCGTAATTCAGGTAGTGGTTCGCCAGTTCAAGCAAGGAGGTCGTGGGGATCGTCGGCTCTTCCGGCTTTGTCGTGGTCTGCTTCCTTTCGACTTCCCACGCCTTGGCGTCCGCTTTTGTCTGAAACTGCCGCCTGTATTTTCGACCGTCCAGTTTGACTTGCGCCATCCAGACGGTTTTCCCGTTCTTCTTCAACTTGTAAGGCATAATGCCTCCTGATTGCTTCGCCTATGAGGTTTTCAAAGAACAGGACACGACGACCTAGCTTTACACCGCCGTAACGGGCAGGATGCCGCATCACCGTGGACTCCGCAACCTCGAAGAAATCGGCGGCTTCTTTCGGGCTGAATTTGCGTCCAAGCTGAGTCGTCATGTCCATCTCTATTCTCCCTCGGCCTCGAAGTCGAAAATGGACTGCTTTTCAGGCGGGATTCCGAGTGCATCCGAATCAGCCGGAAGTCCGAATTTGAATCGGTCCGAATTTAAAATTCGGTATTTCAATTTATCCCTGTAATAATTAGATTTCTTTTCGGTGATGCTTTCGAGTAGTTCAGGCGGCGTCTTGCCGGAAATCGAAACCGCTTCATGGAAAACCGATTCCAGATCCACGGAACAAAGCGAATCGGGATAGAGTTTTCCATCCTCTTCATCCAAAGTGGCCGCAAGCGAAGTAGCCAGACCGACCAATTGGGCGCTTAGCTGCTTCTGATCATTGCGAATGGCCTTGGCTCTGATCGAAGGTACCGGATCATGCACACCGAGGTAGCTTTGCTGGACCTTCTTCCACCACGGCAGGGTGCGGCGTTGCGTATGGTGCTTGCCGTTTGTTTGGAATTTGAGCCAGTTTTGCGTGCAATAAGCCCAGACATTTTCAAGGCTCTTGAACGCATCCTCAATGCAATCAAGCCCGAGTGCTTTCAGCGCTTCGCGCCTGAGTTGGAACTCGACCCGAATGACCTTTTTGCCCTCAGGCACTTCTTCCAACTGCCAGATGTCGTACATCCACGTTTTCTTGGATTGAGATTTGATTTCCAGAGCCTTGTCATACAAGCGGGCACTGAGCTTGCCTTTACCAATGCTCATCCCTGAGAATTTGCGGTGCTGCATGTAGGTTGAATACTGCGTGGCTCTGGTGAAAGCCTTTTCGACAAGCGAAGGGTTCCACATGGTTTCAGGCATGAGCAGGTCCATGCAAAGGTCCATGCGGCTCGGCTTGGTCTTCAGCACTTTGGCTTCACACGCCTCAAGCCCGCTCAGTATGCTCGTTACTGAATCGACCAGCCCACGATGCCAAAGGGTTTCGGATCGAACTTCCACCATGGCGCTCGGCCGTTGCTTCGGGTCGATCCAATCCCCAATCCGTAGGGCATATTCTCGGCTCGTGAGTATCCAGCTGTAGCCGTTGGTGCCGTGCGGCAGGACGGAAAACGGAATATGCCGCTCTCGCTCGGGATCATAGATGAAGACAGGGCTAGGTTTTTGATCCTTTGCAGCACACGCCTTTGCGTCTTCCAGAATCTTGAATGTCTTCTCGTCCTTCCATTGGATATCCAGAGCCAGATTCAGGGAATCCACGCCGCTTGTGAGCACCTGTATACCCTTTTGGGGCCTCGTTTTCACCTTTGGAGGGGGGCTGATAGTCATTCGCCCCCCTTGAGAGGGCTGCCTCTGACGATTTCCGTTGGTTCGAGATTTGTTTCGCATGCGATTTGATTAGGAAATCGAACACGAAAGTACTCGGACACATCGAAAGAAAAAAATGTCCGGGTGCTCGGTTGGGCCGGGTGGTATACTGGCTGATTTTGCTCGCCCTTGTTGGGGCAGAAGAGCATGAGCGTCCGAAGAATCAAGGCTGCCCTGCGGCTCGCTCCCTGCGGTCGCTCGGCCTTGATTCCACGGCCTTGCTCATGCTGCGTGGGTGTCAGGCGACGGCGAGAGGGATGGCAACTTTTCAGCTCTGGCTCAAGGGATGGCTGGGGGAAGGCAGGGCTAAGGGAGGTCTCTCAAGGGCTTGTGACGCTTTCGAATCGCCCTGTAGAGGGCATCATCCGTCATTTCTGCTAGGTCAGGGTCATGTGGGCCTAGCCCTTCCTCTTGCGCCAAGGAGTCATAGATTCCTCTTATCTCAGGGACGTTCATTGGACAGCCCATGCGTTCGGCCATGGAATCGACAAACTGAGCCCAAGTGATCTTGCACTGTTTCGGAGTGAGCTTCGGCAAATCAGTCTGAAAAGCCTTGCCGATCCGCTCCAGCTTGGGTCGGTCAATAGCCAAGGACCATTCAAGAACCCATTGCGCTATCCGGGGTTCGGCAAGCACTGACTTATCGACCACAATAAGCTGACAGATCGTGTCCAAATCCCCGTGTCGCGCCTTTCTGAGAAGGTTGGGAGGATAGTCACCATACAGGGCAATGCATGGAACCCACACGAGAGCCATGAACGTCAGTTCCCCGGAAAGTTGCCCATCGGCGCTGAGCTCTGGCTCAATTTTACCTGCTTGCTCATGGAAATCCTGCATACGGAAGCCATCGGGTAAGGAAGCGTTGCCGTACGGCTTTTCGAATGGGCCAAGGTCATTCAGACCGAAGGACCGGAATATTCCGTCAGTCAGACGACGATGGTTTCGGTAAAAAGAAAGCCACTTGGCTAACTCGGCGCTTGCTATTGGCTTTTGCTGGCGCTCTGCCTCGCGTCTGAAATCATGGAGGCCGTAGGAGGTGCGCCATGAGGCGGCTAGGTGGCGGAGGATTTGGAACTGTATGCGAGAGCCAGACATTTGGTTGCAGTAGAACAGCAAAGTCCCTGACGCAAATGAAAGGAGCTGAGCGCAAAAGAGTCGGGAAACGCCCCTATTGCGAGGGAAGTATGGGTATGTCACTGTCTCGAAAATTTATATCCAATCGTCATTATTGCTGAGAGGGATCAAATGGCTTTTCTTGCGCGCATCGGTGCTGAGGCTTTGGTGTTGAACTGGAACGATGAACTCATCGAAAACCGGGTACTCGCGGACAGCGATGTGGATGCTATCCGTGAGCTTAATCTTCGCTACCAGGGGATATCCAGAAGTCCTGACCCTGAAGCACTGAAACGTGTGGGGGAAGAACTCTTCAGATGGCTTGATGGTGAAAAGCAGTCCCTCAGTGGGTTGATGCAACGACATAGAGCAGAAGAGTGGACATTTGAACTTCGGCATAACGGGGACATGGATGCGACCTCTTGGACTATACTCAATGCGCCCTGGGAAGTCTTGGCTGACGAAAAAGGCTTTCTTGCTGCCGACTCTGCAATGAAGTTTCGTCCGTTCAGGAGGATCGGTTCCCCCATGGAAAACGGCGCGCTGAACAAATATCGGCTCGGCATCGTCTTTATGGCTGCTGCTCCGGATGGAGTCGGAACATTGCAGTACGAGCGTGAGGAGTCGGAGTTCATTCAAGCCGTCGGGGAAAAACGAATTGACCTTAAGGTTGAGGAAACCGGAACCCTTGATGAACTTTGTGAAGTAATCCCTGAGGTTGAGTCTCCCCAAGTCCTTCATATTTCTTGTCATGGGACGGCAGGGAGCTCGGATGCACAATCTTGCGGCAGCCTCCTTCTGGAGGATGCCTATGGCGGAAAGCGTTATGTTGATGCTGACGAGCTGCTGCGCGAGATGGGGGACAACATGCCACCATTCATGTTTGTTTCCGCATGTGAAAGCTCTCGATCCGCTCAAGGTGCGGGGGCCCATTCCATCTGTTCCCGCTTGGCCCATGGCGGACAGCCTGCTGCAGTCGGGTGGGACGGAAGCGTCTATGACACTGCTGCAACCACATTTTCCGGACATCTATACCGTGCCCTGAGCACGAGACAGTCGCTGGAGACTGCCGTGGCGCAGGCCCGTGCCGCTATTTTGAACTCTGAGGATGCTTCCGTCACCCCCCACTGGCATATGGCGCGGCTTTGGTTCGGTCCCAAAGGTGGCGGTAAACTCGTTGCCGGAACAAAAAGGCGGCCGGCGTTCAGCCCTTCGGCACTTCATGGACAAAAGGAATTCCTTGATAAAAAAGGTCAGCGGGTGCCTGTTGCACCTCACCATATGTTCGTAGGCAGGAGGAAAAAGATTCAGGAATGCCTGCGAAGCCTGCGTAACGGGGAAAATGCGGCCGTCATGATTCAGGGAAGAGGGCGTCTGGGCAAGTCGAGTCTGGCCGCTCGGGTGGTGAACAGGATGGGTGGTTCCCTGCATCCTGTAATCATCTATGATGATACGCCTGCCGGATACAGTGCCCTGTCAATCTTACAAGCCATCAAAGATGCCTTGATTGATCCTCAAGTTAGCCAAATTGTAGAAAAATATTCCCAGTCCGTGCAAGAGGATCCGGGGCAGCTGCAGTATGCACTGGCAGAAATCCTTCGCGGCCCATGCAATGGAGCCGTTCATGATGGCGATACGCCGATCCTTATGGTTATCGACGACCTCGAAAAGCTGCTGGATGAGGCTGAGGGCCCTGATGCGAAAGGAAAATATCGTTTCAAAACTTCAGAAACCCGAGAGACGATGCAGGCGGTGCTGAAAGCGTTTAGCAGGTGCGACAGTGAAAGCCGTCTTTTGCTTACAACCCGGTTTCCTTTCGCTTTGAACGGCATGGAGGAGAATATTTCAGTTGTCCAACTGTCTTCTTTCAAAAAAGAAGCCCAGGAGAAACTTTATCACGTTCAAAGAGCCTACGCCTTGGAAAGTAATGAGCGCATGGACGAGTCGGAGAAAAAAGAGAGAGACGAACTCCTCAAGCAGTCACTTGCTCTTTCCATGGGCAACCCGGGACTCCAAAATCTTCTTGGGGAGCGCCTGGCCGCTTCACCTGAAATGCCTGTCGAGCGAGTCGAAGAAGTATTCAGTGAGATACGTGAGCATCTGGAAGGTGAAGGGACTCAGCTGTCTGAAGAAGTGGCCGAATTCATCAAGAACCTTGCTTTGGAAAGATTACTTGGTGAGGCAGGGGAGAGCGGGAAAGCTCTTCTTCAACTCTTTACGGTGTTCACTATTCCTGTTCCCGAGCGTTTCGTGCGCAGGGTTGCGGAAGATGTCGGCGGAAGTGTTGAAAAGCTCAAAAACCTTGGACTCTGGGACATTCATCCAGATGTCTTTGATAATAGTACCCTAGCCTTGCAAGTTCCTCCCATGCTTCTGAGTTTGTTGCCAGAACCGGATTTGAATACCTTGAAGCGTGTTTTCCGGGATCATCTGGATTATTTGCTACTCCTTTGGGGAGGAGAAGATAGAAGCAAAACTCCGCCGGTAACAGACGTTCAATTGACCCGCTTCGGATTGTTGGTGGAACATGTTGATGTCGTTGAATGTTGCGCAACATATGCAATTAGTGCTGCCTCGAGGAGTGACTATCGTGGCGCAAGTCGTCTTGGAGAAGAAACGGTTGATTTGCTTGGGAAGAAGGGACGACAGGTCAATGTAGATATTCTTTCAAAGACGGCTGAAGCCGCTTTTGGATGTGGAAGTGATCGTACGGAAGAGCTTTTCAACAGTCTCCACAACGAATTGGAAGCGAAGTGGGAAAGCACTGACAAGTCATTTGTCGGCGCATTTTTGCGATTGGGAGATTGGTTGATTGAAAAAGGAAAATTGGACCAAGCGAAGAAATGCTATGAGAAAGTCGCACATGAGAAAGATTTTGCAGATGAGCGAGAATGCGCCATCGCGTATGGCAAAATAGGTGACATTCTTTTTGCTCGTGGCGATTTGGACGAGGCGTTGCGGATTCGTCGGGAGGAG